>CAJQOR010000351.1 GCA_905479965.1 uncultured Rhizobiaceae group bacterium
ATACCATTACGATATCATTCGACCTGAAACGGCCATTCGTTCGCGCGCATCTGAATTTCGCAATCAATATCAGCAGCTTCACGCGCAAAGCAATTGGCAGAGCTTTTTGCCTACACCTGAATTTCCGTCCTACACATCCGGGCATTCCACATTTGGTGCAGCAGGTACGAAGATGATCGAATTGCTAAACGGTAGCGACCGAATTTCGATCAACGGTCAACCGCCAGATCAGGTCATTTGGCCGCAAATTAAGGGCGTGACGCGTCATTGGTCGAGCCTGAGCCAAATCAGTGAAGAGAACGGGATGAGCCGGATATATGGCGGTGTGCATTGGCAGTTGGACCATAGTCAAGCAGTCCGCGCAGGTTATGCAATCTCAGAGCAAGCATATCGCAGCTTTTTCCCGAAAAAGGCGCGATGATGACGAAATCAATAAAAATCTTACTTTATACCGGCATTGCCCTTGCTGCAGTTATACCCAATACAAAGAGCCAAGAACGTCGATTATTTTATGATCAAATCTCAATGGTTGAAGAACCACTTGCGACACAGATTGGCGACACCACACTTTCGCTTCGCGGCTCTGTTGAATTACCAGTACAGGCGTTGAGTACCACGAAAAAAGCCGAAATTGGGTTTCGCGGTGCATTTGAAATTAAGGCCGAAACTCAACTTGAGAATTCGCTTAAAATCGCTGCATCATATGCGGCGGAATATGACCATTTAAATAGTGATCAATTCACCGATAAAGTTGTTCTATCTGCATCGGGGTTCCTAGGATCGATTTATCTCGGCAATGTCTCTGATATGTTACGCGAAAATTTAGCCCGAACATCTGGGGTTGGTAATTCTGATATAGCTTATGATGGCAATTGGGGTCAGCTGGGACGTTGGTCGATAGCCCATCTTTCGCGACATGGCCCTTTTCGCGCAGGCTTGGCAATCGATCAAAACGGCAAATTTGATTTTGGCTTTGTGTTCCAACGCCCTGTTAAAACGCTTGAACATAAATATACGCTGCGTTTAACCAGCGGTGGATTTACGCCGTCTGGTTCGAATATAGAATTAGGCACCATCGCAGCCCAGGGTGTCGCGGAACTCATCTATGGCAGCAGCCTCTTTAGCCTAGGCGGTGGAGTTGAACAGATCAAAGGTCCTATCAATCGCGCAAGCCGATGGTTTGTTTCAGGCGGTGCACAAACTAAAATCGGTATTGTCAGCTTATCAGCTGATGCGCAATATGGACAACTCAAAGGACAAGACACATTATCTGCAGCCCTTGGCGCCCGCTATGATTTTGCGCGCGGTGCATCGGTTAATCTTGGGGTTAATTACAAGAACGCTGATGTGATTTTAGATGGTATGCAACTCCGCAAAGATAACAATGTCGTGGAAGGTATCGTGTCTCTAAGATATGATTTTTAGATTCACTTTTTCTCGATATCCAATTGAAATATATAACTTTTAAGAGGTAGCACCGCATTCATTTGCAATCGGCCTTATTGCTGTTTTTAAACCTCTGACATCAAAGGTCGCAATTGAGACTTCATGATTGGCTTGCACAGCGCGGATGACCAGTTCATCCCCTTCAATGAGATTTGTTATGACAGGTTTTGTCATTTCCGACTGCCAAATGCCTATCATCTTTTGCGAGCTTGATAGACTCATCTTCATAACTTTAAGTACGCGATCATCGACTTTGTAGAAAACCTTTTGATAGCCGTATCCGCTGATGTCCATTCTTTTGTAAAAATCAAGATAGATAGAAATCTGATCATCAATACAGCCAATGTGCAAATCAGCACGCGCGGATCCATTTCGCGTCAAAACATTCTCATCACCAATGATTGTTAAGACATCACGGCCATTGTGGTTGATATATTCCCAAACGATAGGAAGTTCTTTCTCGTCCTTTTCAACTTCTTCAGGCTGGAACAAGATATCATAACAAGCAAGACGTTCTATATCGACGAACATTCGCGCACAATCCTGCGCTGTTCCCATTCCATAGGCGCTTTTTGACAAAACCAACAATGCGACTAGATACAATATTCTCATGGTGACGTCTCGATACTCAAACTAATAATACAGCCAGAATCTAGCAGATCACATTTAACAGAGGCTAAAGAGTTATCATGGGAAATCACGATGCGGCACACGTTAGATTAGCATTTTAGTCTATATCTATGTGACTTTGTCTTTTATCGTTTTCGTTGCTTGCATGGGCATCATTAGCGCATTAAGTTCCCGTTTAAAAGTGTTTTAGGAGCATGCATATGAAGAGTATCAATCTTGGTGAAAAACTCTCACAATTCTCTAGCCATTGGGACCCACATGTAGTTGCAGACTACAATGACAATGAGGTGATGGTGGTTAAATTCAAAGGTGAATTTCCCTTTCACAAACATGATAACACTGATGATTTCTTTCTCGTGCTTGAAGGTGAAATGATCATGGATATCGAAGGTGGCAAACCGCACATTGTGAAAGCTGGTGAACTATTTGTTGTGCCCAAAAATGTCGTGCATCGCCCTCGCGCTGAAGAAGAAGTCAAAGTCCTTCTGATTGAGCCTAAGGGTGAACCAAATTCAGGGGACGCGAAACGGGAACCAGCACCTAAGCCACGGATTTAGTTGGGTATAATGTCAGATAACACACCGGTACTACATTTAATGTGCGGAAAAATTGCATCTGGAAAATCCACACTTGCAGCAAATTTGGGCCGCGAAGATGGTCATGTTACGATTTCTGAAGATGATTGGTTAGCAACGCTATTTTCTGATCAGATGCGGTCAATTTCAGACTATGTTAGATGCTCAAACAAGCTCCAACACATTATGGGACCACATGTTTCTTCGCTATTAAACGCGGGGATATCTGTTGTGCTTGATTTCCCAGCCAACACCATCGCACAGCGTTCATGGCTACACGATATCATTATTGCGACAGATGCTGTGCACCAATTGCATTATCTGGACATGCCGGACAAAACTTGCATTGAACGCTTGCATAATCGAAACGCAATGGGTGAACACCCATTTGCAGCATCCGAAGAGCAGTTTGCCCTGATATCAAAACATTTTATGCCCCCTACCGATGATGAAGGGTTTAATATCGTTTATCATCGTAACTAGTCCTTTCAACCTTTCACTCTGCTCCAAAACATTATGCGAGATCTAAATGATGACAGAAGATTTGCTTTTTACACCCTTCACCTTGCCTTGTGGCCAAGTGATTAAGTCTCGTTTGATCAAGTCTGCAATGTCGGATTCGCTCGGTGATGGAACCGGACATCCTACAAACACCCAAATTCGCCTCTATGAGCGTTGGGCAGAAGGTGGGATTGCAGCTTCCATTATTGGCGAAGTTCAAGGTTTGTCAGGCTTTGCTGAAAAACCTGGAAATCTGGTTTTAAACGCACATTCGAATTTAGATAAGTTCACGCAGCTTGCCGATCGCGCGCAAAAAAACGATAGTCTATTATGGTTGCAGCTTGGTCATGCTGGCGCGCTCTCTTATGCACCAACCAGTGTACCCAAAGGCCCAACTGCACTTGAACTGAATGGTTTATCGTGTGGAGCATTAACTTTAGACGAAATTGCGCAAGTCAAAGAACAGTTTGCACAAACCGCTGGCCTTGCACAGAAAACAGGATTTGGCGGTGTGCAAATTCACGCAGCGCATGGCTTTTTGCTGAGCCAATTTTTATCTCCCCTTTTTAACAAGCGCGAAGATGAATATGGCGGCTCGATCGAAAATCGTATGCGCTTATTGATCGAAACCATCTTCAGCGTCCGCGAAGCTGTGGGAGAGCTGTTCCCGATCGCGGTAAAACTCAATTCATCTGACCAACTTGAAGGTGGTTTATCGCAAGAAGATGCACTTTCAGTGATCCGTGCTTTGGATCAAACATCTGTCGATCTCGTTGATATTAGCGGCGGTACGTATTTTCCCGGTGCAAAAGCTGCATCTGACGGAGCCGGGAAAGGGCCCTACTTTCTTGAATTTGCCAAGGCGGCGCGAACACTCACGTCTAAACCACTTATGTTGACTGGCGGTTTTAAAACCAAAATTCAAGCAGATGAAGCTGTATCGAGCGGAACGATTGATTTCGTTGGTTTAGCAAGAGCTGTGATTGTTGACCCTTCCTTGCCAAATGATTGGCAAAAAAGTGTGAATATTGAACCTAAATTTCCTAGATTTTCAAACGCACCAGAAGGTGGTATAACTGCATGGTATACGATGCGTATTACCCAAATCGGTGAGGATGCGCCCATCAATACTGACTATGACTTGGATATAGAAAAAGCGATGGATGCCTATGCGCTTCGAGATCAAGCCCGTACTGATACCTGGTTAAAACATTTCGGCTCAGGTGATTAGCCCTATTTGATAAAATTTCGCCTATCGGGCATTAAAAACATGCCTTTGGCTTTCATTGAATTGAGCCGTTCATCGGAGTAATATTTTTCCAGAAAGTTTGTTTCCATTAGGTCTTGATTGGTATTTACAAAGGTTTCAAAACCTTCGCCAGGCTGCATGCGTTCTGAGATTATACTCATACAAGCCAGCGTCACGGTCAGATTGAATTTATCTGGCGCACCAGCCTTTGAGGCAATTGCATCTAGAGATTCTGAATAAATTTGTACTGCCATCAAGAAATCAAATCGCAGCAAGATTTCATAGGCAACACCTATATGATCAAGATGCGTAAATTCTTTTGCATCAATGTCTTGGCTTAAAAACTCGTCGGTAAATTCTTCATAGTTTCGGGTGATCTTGATTGGGGCTGGCAAATTCATCACAATACCTTGGCTAAAACATCCGAAACGGAAAACTACGACACGAATACCGTATATTTACGCGAAAGTCTATTTCGTACAAGTTGCTACACAGGCAAACCTCAAAGCTTAAAGTTCAAATCATATTTTTTACTCAACAAGACACCTATGCGGACCTGCTTGCTGAAAATGTAAAAGACAGGCTTTGGCAAAATGTTCAACTATCCGACGTGGACGCATTTTATCATACCCAATCGAAAGATTAAGCGACGGCAATGAATCTAATATCGGCAGGGCTACGAGATCATCACCGCCATAGCTTTTGGCTGTCTGGGGTTTCATGTTTAAAACTGAACAACCAAACCCTGCTCCGACCAAACTCCTTACCATTTCTGTAGAATTAGCGTAGGCTGCAATTGAAATCTCATTTGCATACTTATCAAACAGCCCCTGATAATAACCTTTTGCTAATGGGCGATTTAAAATCACTAGGGGCTCTTTTGCAATTTGGTCAATTGAGACTTCTGATTGATTGGACAGTGCATGCGTTTTTTGCATCAAACAGTAAGCGGGCGCTTCCACCAGCACATCAAAATCAATGGTGGGTTGAACATTTTCACTGACAAACAGGATGACATCATATCTGCCATTTATTAGCCCCTCTTGCGCCCTATCATTATCACATTCTTCAAGATGCAATTCGACATCACTGCCTTTTGGGATAAATGAGGATAAAATTGACGGGAGAAATGCCGGTGCGACCGGAGCATAATATCCAATGCGTAATTTGCCGTTCAGCGCTTCTTTAAGTTCAGTTCCCTCTTCCAAAATCACACGATAATCTTCGAGCAATCGTTCAAACTTTTGGGCCAAGACTTGACCACTTGCATTGGCAACAATTCCTCGGGAACGCTGTCGGTTTACAAGCTTAAGGCCAATGTCAGCTTCTATTTGGTCTATTGCTTAGGAAACTGCCGAAGCTGCAATGTTAAGTTCCGCAGCAGCTTTTGCAATACTTTCATTGCGAATAGCGCTGGTGAAATACATCATAGATTTAAGCGATATTGTCATTTTAAACTTAATTACCTCTGAAAATCCGATTTAATTACTATATTAAAACTATTTTCCATAGGTTTGATTTTCTGTCAAACTGACTGCTTATAAGTCTGTTGGGATCATAGGAAAATAGGTTTAAGTATATGAACAATTCACCGCTTAAAGGCTGGAACCACTCACCGCCAGTGCCGCTAAAAGTGTCACCTTTTTTCAGCTGGCCTCCCAACCCCCGCAACATGTTGTTTTGGATGTGGAATTCGTGGTTCTTGATCACTGAAAGACTGTTGATCGTTGGCATTGCTTTTATCTCATTTTATTGGTTTCAACCGCCTTTGGAAACAACGAAAACACTTGCTTTTGGCTGGATTGCGGAAATGTTCATTCGCAATATCGTGCTTATGAGTGCTGTTGCGGGTGGCTTACATCTGTATTTCTATACGTTTACAAAACAGGGGAAGAAACTGCGTTACGATGCCCGACCTTTGATGAAAAACGGACGTCAATTTACACTTGGTGGTCAGATCCGCGATAACATGTTTTGGACGTTAGCAAGTGGTGTCACCATTTGGACAGGATATGAAGCATTGATGTTTTGGGCGCTGGCAAATGGATATGCACCCTTATTGACCTGGGCTGCACATCCGGTTTGGTTTATTGCTATGTTTGCACTTATTCCAATTTGGGAAAGCTTTTACTTCTATTGGATCCATCGTTTTTTGCATATTCCGTTTTTATATAAACACGTTCACGCATTGCATCATCGAAACATCAATGTCGGCCCGTGGTCGGGATTGTCTATGCACCCCATTGAGCATTTGATATTTTTGGGATCAGTCATGATCCATTGGATTGTCGCCGCACATCCCGTGCATATCCTGTTTCATTTGCAATATTATGCATTGACTGCTGCGACAACGCATACAGGCTTTGAAGGTCTTGTTGTAAAAGACGAAAATCGATTAGCACTGGGTACGTTTCATCACCAGATGCATCACAGATATTTTGAATGCAACTACGGTTCGCTGGAAATTCCATGGGACAAATTCTTCGGCTCCTTTCACGACGGAACCAACCAAGCCAATGAGAAAATGAAAGAGCGACGCATTCGCATCATGGGCGGCTAGAGAATTTTAAG
>CAJQOR010000352.1 GCA_905479965.1 uncultured Rhizobiaceae group bacterium
TTATTTTCTTTGGCGAATGCGGCCAGATCAATGCTCATAATGGTCCTCATTAAATATAATACAAAAATGAAAAAAGGCGCTCTGGACCATCCAGAACGCCTCAAAATTTTTAGAAACTTGTGCCCGGCTTGCCGGGATACCAATCAGTGCCCGCCATCGGAATTTTTGCCATTGCTGCGGCTTCCAACGTAAGGGAGCACAAGTCCTCTGGTTCTAAATTATGCACATGGCTTTTTCCACAAGCTCTGGCAATTGTTTGCGCTTCAAGTGTCATCACCTTGAGGTAATTGTTAAGACGACGCCCGCCTTCAACCGGGTCAAACCGAGACATGAGATCGGGGTCTTGTGTTGTAATGCCCGCTGGATCTTGACCTTCATGCCAGTCATCATAAGCACCAGCTGTTGTGCCAAGCTTTTGATATTCAGCCTCCCATCTTGGATCATTATCACCAAGAGCGATAAGTGCCGCAGTGCCGATAGCAACAGCGTCAGCACCAAGCGCCATACATTTTGCGACATCCGCACCTGTACGCACTCCGCCCGAGACAACAAGCTGAACTTCCCGGTGCATGTCTAAATCTTGCAACGCACGAACAGCTTCACGTATGCAGGCAATAATTGGCTGCCCAACATGCTCAATAAATACATCCTGTGTCGCAGCAGTGCCACCTTGCATTCCATCGAGAACAACAACATCCGCTCCTGCCTTAACAGCCAAAGTTGTGTCAAAGTAGGGACGCGCTCCCCCAACTTTAATATAAATTGGTACACGCCATCCGGTAATCTCACGAAGTTCCAAAATTTTTATCTCAAGATCATCGGGCCCAGTCCAGTCTGGATGACGGCAGGCAGAACGTTGATCAATGCCCTTGGGAAGGTTGCGCATTTCAGCCACTCGATCAGAAATTTTTTGTCCAAGTAACATGCCACCGCCACCAGGCTTAGCACCCTGCCCCACGACAATTTCAATCGCATCTGCCTTGCGTAAATCATCTGGATTCATACCATAGCGAGATGGCAAATATTGATAAACTAGCTTGTCTGAATGGCCTCGCTCTTCGGGTGTCATACCGCCATCACCAGTGGTTGTCGATGTTCCAGCAAGCGTGGCACCACGACCAAGAGCTTCTTTGGCGGGTCCAGATAACGCACCAAAGCTCATTCCTGCAATCGTAATTGGGATACTCAATTCAATCGGATTTTTCGCAAAACGTGTACCAAGCGTCACTGATGTTTCGCATTTTTCGCGGTATCCTTCCAATGGATAACGTGACACCGAAGCGCCCAGAAACAATAAATCATCAAAATGAGGTAACTTACGCTTTGCACCACCTCCTCTGATATCATAAATACCTGTGGCTGCCGCACGGCGAATTTCTGCATTTATAGGGTTTGAAAAAGTCGCGGATTGAATCGGCGTTGTGCGTGGAATACCGTCGTGGCCAATATTGTCTCTTTTATTCATAATTTTGCTTTCACCAAATCAATACGCATTATCAATATTGAAGTTATAAAGTTTTCGGGCTGAGCCATATCTTTTGAACTCTTCCGGTTTTGCATCGGCCCCGGCCTTTGCCAAAAGACCGGCCAAGATCTCGAAATGTTCCGGCCGCATCTCTTTTTCTATGCAGTCAGCGCCCAGACTTTTGACCGAACCTCGTACAAAAAGTTTCGCTTCATAAATTGAATCGCCCAAAGCATCGCCAGCGTCTCCGCATATAACTAAATTGCCTGATTGTGCCATAAAGGCAGACATATGACCGACATTACCATGCACGACGATATCGATGCCCTTCATAGATATTCCGCAGCGAGAGGATGCGTTACCTTTTATAACAAGCGTGCCGCCATGACCTGTTGCACCTGCATATTGGCTCGCATCACCATCAATCACCACCATACCGCTCATCATATTTTCCGCAACACCCGGACCAGCAGAACCTGTTACGTTTACAATTGCTTGCTTATTCATGCCTGCGCAGTAATAGCCGGTTGAACCTTTTACCGTCACATCAATGGGCGCGTCCAATCCGACAGCTATTGCATGGCTACCCCGAGGATTGATAATTTCCCAATCGGTTTGGTTTGTTTTTTCAGTCTGCGCCTGAAGTGTTTTATTCAACTCACGCAAGCCTTCTTTTTCTAGATCAATTTGTTGCATTTCAGTGCTTCCAAAAATAAACGGTTGCAGGTTCTGGCTCCCAAACGCGGGCACCATCAATTCCTGGTAGATTCACCAAAGCGCGGTATTCGCTTCCAAATGCAACATATTGTTCAGTTTCTGCCATGACGGCCGGTTTGCAAGCGATCGGGTCCCGAACAACGCCAAATCCATCTTTGGTTCCAACAACAAAAGTAAAGAAGCCATCAAGGTCTACCAAACTGCTTTCCAATGCTTCGCCGAGCGAAGATCCCTCGCGCATTTTCCATGTGAGATATGCCGCACCAACTTCAGTATCATTTTCAGTCTCGATGTGGACACCACGCCGACGCAATTTACGCCGCAAAGAATTATGATTCGACAATGATCCATTATGAACCAAACACTGATCAGGACCGGTGTTAAACGGGTGAGCGCCCATGGTTGTAACCGCTGATTCGGTTGCCATTCTTGTATGCCCAATTCCGTGGGATCCGCTCATCTCAGGCAGATTAAAGCGCGCTGCAACATCTTTTGGCAGGCCAACTTCCTTATAAATTTCAAGGTTATCTCCAGCACTCATAATGCGAACATTTGGGCGAATATCCGAAAGTACATTTCTAATATGTTCTCCGGTGCCCTTTGGGAAATTGAGTACGGCATGGGTATCTTTTGTTACCATTTTCACATCCGAAATCCCGGCATCGGATAAGTCTTCCAGCAAACCATTATAGTCTTGCTCGGGATTACTTGATTGCACTGTCAGCTTTGAATTTGCATCAGAATTATCCCCATAAATTGCGATGCCAGCACTATCCGGACCACGGTCCGTCATCGTCACCAACATCTCAGTCAACATCGCACCAAGCTGAGGCTCCAGTGACTTATCCTTCAAAAACAGACCAACAATCCCGCACAAACTTAAATCCTTTCAAAAATACAAACTCTACGACATAAAATCGCATCGCTAAAGCTATCATCGAATTATTTTTCGTCAATAGCAGGAAACAAATTTTCATAAAAAGAAAAAAATTCTAGTAAAATTTGTATTTTCGTGCTTCATTTCCCATATGGCATTTTCAACATGTGTTGAGATTGCCTTTTGGAATGAAAATTTAGGAGGCAATTGTGGAAGCACAAATCCAGGAACTGGCGGCGGAAATTGCCGCGCTTAAAGCAAGTAGCGGTATTACAAATACCATGTTTGCCGAAACTTACTATTATCTAACAATACCATTGATGGTCCTTATTCATGCAGGTTTTTTGGCGTATGAAATGGGTGCGTCACGTATGAAAAATGTCCTATCATCGGGCGTGAAGAACATTCTCGCTTTTGCGTTCGTCATACCGACGTTTTATATCTTCGGATGGTGGATCTACTGGGCATTCCCAACAGGAATCGGCCTTTCTGCTGGTCCAGCGGGAATATCTGGGGCTGAATACGCAAACTCTATCGCTTGGGCGTGGGGTGACAGCTCCCAATATATGGGTCCGAATATAGCCGATCAGGCATCTGGAGTGTTTTGGGGAGCCTTTGCTTTATTTGCTGCGACGACAGCATCTATCATGTCAGGCGCCGTAATTGAACGTATCCAAACCATCGGATTTGTAATCTGTGCAATCGTTCTAGGATCATTTGCCTGGGTTGTTGCAGCCGCGTGGGGTTGGCATGCTGATGGATGGCTCGTGACAGAATGGGGCGTTCATGACTTTGGGGCAGCTGGTCTCGTACATGCTGTAGCTGGGTTCTTTGCACTTGGTGTATTGATTCACCTCGGTCCACGCGTTGGCAAATTTAACAGCGACGGCACAGCCAATGACATCAAAGGACATAATATGCCCTTTACCGTCACCGGTTTGATGCTGATCATTGTTGGTTTCTGGGGCTTTCTTATGGCATGTGTCATTGTACCGGGCGAAGCATGGTCATGGTTCGGTGATAAGCCGGCGACGATCTACGGAACACCTATTACCCTTTCGGCTTTATCATTTAACATTTTAATGGCTATTGCCGGTGGTATCATTGGAGCTTGGATATTTACTAAAGATCCATTCTGGATGATGTCAGGTGCATTGGCGGGCATTATATCCGTTGCATCTGGGTTGGATATTTATTTCCCTTCACTCGTATTTATCATTGCATTCGGTGCAGGCGTTTTACTAAAACCTGCTGCAAACTGGCTTGAAAAACGCGGTATTGATGACGCTGTTGGTGCTGTGACAGTCCATGGTACTATTGGCCTTTATGGCTTGATTGTGCTCGGCGTTTTCGCATCTGGTTTCCCTGCTCTTCAAGGAGAGGGTGTCGCAACGATAAGCCTAATTGGTCAAATAGTTGGTGCTGTCGTATTTTTCTTACTCGGTTTTGTTCCGGGTTGGATTACAGCGTTCATTCTCAAAAAATTGGGCATGCTGCGGGTACCTGAAGCGGCGGAAGTTGCAGGTCTTGATCCTGTAAAAGTGCCATTGCAAGGTTACCCCGAGGGTATTCCTGCATCGGCACCGCCATCTAGTTAATCAAAATATAGAAGGAGAAATCAAATGGGATTTCCATATGAAAAAGCTGACTGGTCTGTTGTTGATGGCGCTATGTTTATGGGTTGGGGTTCAGCCATGCCCGGCATCTACACTCTGATTACTGCTGCTATTTGTGTTGTCGTGCTTGTTGCGGGAAACCGCTCTGAACATAAGCAATATGACAAAGTGAAATAGTAACTCACCGTCACTCAAAATTTCTTGACCGCCTTTTAACAGAGGCGGTCATTTACGAAATATTGCCTGATAGGAAATATTTTTGCATAACAGTATTGATTTTTGATCGATGATCAGTCTCAATATCAAAAATACAAAAGGTTTTAAGGATACAGTCAATGGCCATCTTATGGAGAACATCTGCACTTGCCCAACGGCACGCTGAAATTGGCGGGGAGCTTGAGGATTGGAATGGAATGGGTACGGCGTGGTTTTACGATAATACGCCCGAACGCGCAAAGGCTGATTACGAAGCCATTCGCACAAAAGCTGGTTTGATGGACGTATCTGGGTTGAAGAAAGTTCATGTGGTTGGCGCCGATGCTGCCTACGTAATAGACCGAGTTACAACACGTAATGTGGAAAAGATAGCACCGGGACGTTCGGTCTATGCATCTATACTTAACGATCAAGGCAAATTTGTAGACGATTGTATAATTTACCATATTGCTGTTAATTCTTGGTTGGTCGTTCACGGAACCGGCCTTGGTATGGAACATCTGACGACAGTGGCAGCAGGTAAAAATTGCTCCGTTATTTTTGATGACGACCTTCATGACATGTCGCTTCAAGGACCTGTAGCTGTTGATGTTCTTGCTAAGGAAATTCCAAGTATTCGTAATTTGGCTTATTTTGGTATCGTACAGACGCGCCTTTATGGCCGCGATGTTATGATCTCCCGAACCGGTTATACTGGCGAACGTGGATATGAAATTTTCTGCCGCGCAAAAGATGCCGTTCATATCTGGGACAACGTTCTCGAAGCTGGCAAAGATATGGGTGTACGCCCAACACAGTTTAGTACGCTTGATATGCTTCGTATCGAAAGCTACCTTTTGTTCTATCCCGGAGACAATTCTGAAACGTTCCCATTTGAAGATGAAACATGTGGTGATACTTTATGGGAACTTGGTTTAGATTTCACAGTTTCGCCTGGCAAAGAAGGCTTCATAGGTGCTGAAAACCATTATGCTTCACAAGGCAAAGAACGCTTCAAAATCTATGGCATAAAACTTTCTGACAGTATGGAGCAGATAGAAATGTATGCGCGTGTCACACAAGACGGCAAAGATATTGGTGTTGTCACCTATGGCCTTTCATCAGAATTAAACGGTTACAGTGTGGCGATTGCGCGGATTGCGCCTGACGCTGCCATACCAGGCACAAAACTAATAATTCAGCAACCAAATGGTACTGAGCTTGCAGCCACCGCCGAAGAAATGCCGTTCTACGATGTTGATAAGTCAATCAGAACAGCAAAAGGTTAGACCTTTTACATAAGTGCGCTCTCATCAGAGCAGCGCACTTTTCTTAAATTGAATGATGGAGACGACCGCAATATGTCTAAATTTCAATTTCCGGAAAGTATAAAAAGCCGCCCTGTTTATGGCACGCTCGAAGCTCGTCCGGGCAAATCACACCTTATGATCGCAGACGCCGAAGGTGCTGAAGCAATCATAGATCTCGCAAAAGCAAACTCTGCCCTGATCAAAAACGCGCATATCATTTTTATTCCAAAGGGCACTCATTTCGGCGACACACTAAAAACGCTCAATCCTGCTCAATATTATGAAGGTCCAAGTTATGAGGCTTCTGTGACACGCCTGCAACGCGTTTTATCGGATGCGTCAATGGGTACTCAAGTCTATCTCGCAGGTACAGAGGGTTTGATGGGGCAAGCGCAAAACGAATGTATGAATGCCGGCATCCCACATACTGCTATCCAAACAGAACATCGCGGCTCTGTGGCGAGACGTATGCAGTGCGTGCATTGTAAGGGAATTACAGAGGATGTTTTAACGGATCCCTTTGTTTGCTCCCATTGTGGTCTGAATTTATTCGTGCGGGACCATTACTCACGACGCCTTGCCGCGTATCAGGGTGTATGCATTGATGCGGAAGATCCGGGCAACGTACCTGAACAAGTGGGGCTTTATTCATGAGTGCATCACCTCAAAAAACCAAGGCTGGCGCTGAGAAAATTAACGTGATTGTTTCTGACATCATACCGCTAAATGACTTAGTGACACGTTTTGAATTTAAGCGTGCGGATGACTCTGACTTCCCAACATTTTCCGGCGGTGCCCATACGGTGATTGAAATGGACGATGAAAATATCAAGCGTCTTAATCCATATTCACTTATGTCAGACCCAGCCGACCAAAGCAGATACGCAATTTCTGTGCGACGCGATGATGAAGGACGAGGCGGATCGCTCTTCATGCATAACAAAGTTTCTTTGGGCGATAAGATGGTATTAAGCTATCCTGTAAATCTATTTACGCTTGATCTACGCGCTCGAAAGCATCTTTTTCTTGCTGGCGGTATTGGCATAACACCATTTCTTGCTCAAATTAAACAGCTTGATCGCAGTAATGGCCATTGGGAATTACATTATTCCTGCCGTTCAAAATCCCTAAATAGCTATGTAGATGAACTCACAGCAAAACATAAGAACAATGTGAACATCTATTATGACAATCAAGGTCAAAAAATCGATCTTGAAAACTTGCTGGATGGGCAGCCACTCGGCACCCATATTTATATATGCGGTCCGAAGGGCATGATCGAATGGGCGCGCAAAGTTGCCGCTGATGCCGGTTGGCCACAAGAGAGTATTCATTATGAGGAATTTTTAGCACCTGCGCCTGGCAAACCGTTTGAAGTCAAGCTGGCTGTTTCTGATAAAACCATTCAAGTTAGTGAACATGAAAGTTTGCTTGAAGCCATAGAAAGAGAAGGTGTTGATGCGCCTTATCTTTGCCGTGGTGGCGCTTGCGGCCAATGTGAAACAAATGTGGTCGACTATGACGGAGAATTTCTACACCGCGACCATTGGCTTGAAGAGAATGAACATCAATCTGGTGAGAAGATTATGCCCTGTGTTTCACGCTTTGAGGGCAAGACCCTTGTACTCGATAGATAGGAGAGCAAGATGACAATTCAATTTAATAAAGAAACGTTTCGCGACGATTATACTTTCAAGAATTCAGATTGGGCCATCAAGCGCTTTCCGTTTCCTTTCCATGAAGATAGCTACATGTATTCCGTAAATATGGAACAGCATCGTGGAGGACCAGAAGGTTCCGTTTATGAAAAGCGTTTTGATGTCGATGAACACTATATTGCCGAGATGAAAGATCGCGCAATGGTGTTGGCAGATGATCCGCTACGCTGTCAATCACTGCCCCATATGACACTCGCAGGCTGGGATCTTTTGGAGCTTATTATGGTTTCCAAATCAGAAGATTATCCTGATTTATTTGAATTGCACCGCAATGGAAATGAGTGGCGCTGGATTAATAAGCCTTTGGACATTGATGATACATTTACCTTCCTTGATGAAACCACTTTGCCATATGGCCCGATGGAATACATCACGCGCCAAACCCAGGGCGATTTTTGTGTCCTTGACCAACGTGACAACAATCTCTGGATGGATGCAGGCACGGTCACCACTCAAGCTGACTGGTCGCTCGATTTTGACATCGGCATGAATTTTTTTGAATGGCATGCCCCTGTTCCACTTGCGCATGAAAAAGGTATTTTTGTCCGGGCTTTAAAATTTCTGCTCAACATTCAGCAAGGAGCCCCTGCCCGTCGTCTGAATTGGACAATGACAGTTAACCCGCTTCTTGATACATCTCCGGAAAACTATCACAAATGGGGTGTTCAAAAAACTACACTCGCGCCCGAAAATGTTGGCCAAAAACAGCATTTACGCGTGGAACTACAAACCTTCTTCCGATTGCCGCGTTCCAATGCCTTGGTTTTTCCAATTCGTTGCTATCTGATTGCCTTTGAAGACATTGTTTCCGTACCTAAATGGGGTCGCCGCTTACACCGGGTAATTCGTGACCTTCCAGATGAGCTTGCAACTTACAAAGGCTTTATCGACAACCGTCCCATGATGCTGGATTACCTATCACAATTTGATGATGGACAACCCACTTCTTTTGGCGTTTGGCCGGATTTAGAAACCGAACCAGCACTTCAGAAATAGATCCAGCGCTTCAGAAATAGATATTGAGCAGAATATAGACGTCGTCTGATTTGCCGGAGCCTAACCAATGATTTGTGGATAACTAATCACAGAAACATACCTGGCAGGTAGTTTAATCAGTTTTTCAGGCCCATGCGGACAATCTGCATCAAAAAACAGCGTATCTCCCGCTTGAAGATGGAAAAATTCATCGCCATGTCGATAATCGACTGCACCTTCCAGCATGTAAATAGTCTCGATACCTCCATGTTGAAACGCATCGAAAACATCGGAGGAACTTGTGAGTGTTATTAGGTAAGGCTCAACAATCACACCGCTGGAATTTGAGCCTATATGCCCAAGCAAATTGTATTGGTGGCCTGCGCGCGTCCCCTCGCGATCGATTTCGACACCTTCGCCTGCTTTCGTATGGACTGCTTCGCGTTTTTCTTCATATTGTTTAAAGAATGACGTGAGAGGAACGCGCAGCGCATCAGCTAATGCTTGCAGTGTTGATAGTGATGGGGATGTATTACCGTTTTCAATTTTTGACAGCATTCCGATCGATAAACCGGTTAGGTTGGAAAGATCAGCAACTGTGATGCCTTGTTGTTTGCGATAAGCTTTTACTTCCCGCCCAATCGCGACTTCAAGTATTTGAGATCGCTCACCTCGAACATTATGAGGGTTCTGGTTTAAAATTTGTTGGGTTTGGGATGTCGCGACCATCAATGTGCATCCTTTTTTCTATAGATAAGCTGATTTCTCGTTTTTAAAGTGCAAGAATTGAGAAGCATTACGTTTCCTGTTAGTGATTAATATATGACTGATACGAATAATACAAAAATTGGGTTCCTTTTATTTCCAGGTTTTCCAATGGCGTGTTTAACTTCAATGATTGAGCCATTGCGTGCCGCCAATGAAATTACCGGAACTGAAACATTCTCTTGGGAACTACTTGGGGAAACATTGGACGCTGTTGATTCAAGTGCTAATGTTAAGTTTGAGTGTCATGCAGCGTTAACTCGTGAATTTCAAGCAGATTTTCTATTTATTCTGAGTTCGCCCCAAAGCAAATTTGAAAATAGCAATTCCGGCAATGCAATCCTTCGAAGCCTAATGCGGCACGGAACAACCATTGGCGGAATTAGTGGCGGTGTTTTCCCCTTAGTGCGGGCAGGACTTCACAATGATCGCCCAGTTTCAGTTCATTGGTGTTATAAGTCAGCATTCCAGAACGAATTCGAGACGGTGATTGCGTCCGATAAAGTTATCGAAAATCACGCAAACTGTATAACAATATCTGGAGCCACCGCAGCCTTTGATATTGCGCTTAAACTCATTGAACAAAGACTAGATAGAGTGATTGCAACTGAGGTTGCCTGCTGGTTTCAACACCCGATGATGCGCAGTGAAAATGTGGGGCAGATCACGCCAATACCTCAAAACCCTACTACAGACGACACGCTGCCAAAGCCCGTATTTGATGCGATTGAGCTGATGACAAAAGACCTTTCAGCACCGGTATCTGTCGCAAAGATTGCGCATAAACTTTCAATTTCTCCGCGACAGGTAGAGCGGTTATTCAAACGAGTTACGGGTCGCAACCCAACACATTATTACCGGACTATGCGAATGAACGCGGCACGGCAATTGATCATATACACCAATCAATCAATTGCAAATATCAGCCAATCAGTTGGATATTCATCTTCTGCAACGCTCACAAAATACTATGAACTTGAATTTGGCATTTCACCCAAGGAAGAACGAAGCCGCATTAATCTTTACCGTGCTGAGGGCAACAAATCATTACCAATGGCGTGATACTACTTTGCAGATTTTATGGCCACAACCAAAGCATGATGTAAAGATGCAGCGGAAGATCTTGGGCCTAACACAGAGATATGATCACTATCACGCATGATGACAAAACAACTTAAATGCTCGAT
>CAJQOR010000353.1 GCA_905479965.1 uncultured Rhizobiaceae group bacterium
GGCGGTGAACAGCAGCGTGTATCGCTTGCACGTACTTTAATGGAAGATCGTTGTATCGTTTTATTGGATGAGCCATTTTCTGCGTTGGACGCAAAAACACGCAGCGAAATGCAAGAGCTTGCAGGCGATTTGCTGAGCAATCACACAGTGCTTTTGGTCACCCATGATCCATTTGAGGCCGCAAGGCTGGGTCATTCTATTCGAGTTATGACACCACAAGGTTTGCAGCAAGTTGGGGTACCAAAACAATTACCTGTACGTGCCGATGATGACGATGAAACGCTTGCATGCCAAGGTCGGCTTTATCGTTTGCTGCGAGAGGGCACCTGATGACAAAAACTTTAAATGCTTTGGGCTCAGCGCTTCTTGCAATTGTCGTTTGGCAAGCAATTGTTTCAGGGTTTTCTTTGCCAAAATTTATTCTTCCCGGTCCTCTGCTTGTTGCAGAAACCATGTGGAAAAGTCGCGTCATTATTTTTGAGAATGCGTTGGTAACAATTAGCGAGGTTTTAATTGGTCTCGTCTTGGGTGCTATGCTTGGTGCGGCAACAGCAATTAACTTAGCAACGTCATCATTTGCGCGGATTTATATCCGCCCTATACTCGTATTTTCTCAAGCCGTACCCGTTTTTGCGCTTGCGCCTATACTAACACTTTGGCTTGGTTACGGCATCTGGTCAAAGATTTTTATGACCGTGTTGATCATTTATTTCCCGGTTGCGTCTGCGTTTTATGATGGCTTAACGCGCACGCCAAAAGCATATGTGGATCTTGCCAAAGTTATGGGCGCGAACAATAAACGCCTCATGTGGCATGTGCGTATTCCAGCTGCACTTCCGTCATTGGGATCTGGTTTGCGGCTCGCTGCGGTTTACGCGCCTATTGGCGCTGTGATCGGTGAATGGGTGGGCGCATCCAAAGGCTTGGGCTATCTTATGTTACTCGCCAATGGCCGTGCCAAAATTGATTTAATGTTTGCAGCTCTTTTTGTTTTGGCCGCGTTTACCGTTCTGCTTCATGCAGTGGTAGATAAGGGTGCAAAGCGCATGATCAAACATTAAATATCGATCCGTTTATTCGCCTAAAGCAATGCCTTCGCGGCGCGGATCTGCACCGCCTTCAAGTCCATCTGGCGTGATCGCAATGGCATGAATGCCAGAGGTTAAAGCGCGGGCGTTGGTTTTAAAGCCGAAAGCTTGCAACGGTGTTTCAAATGTCATCGCCGTTGTTCCATCTTCAACATCATAAGTTCCAAAACGGTTAACCAGATGCGGTAAGTTAATCGCTGATTGGATGTTAAGCCCCCAATCCATATAGCCAATAATTGTCTTAGCAACATATCCGATAATGCGACTACCACCTGGGGAGCCGATAACTAGAACAGGTTTGCCATTTTTTAAAACAATTGTTGGCGACATGGATGAACGGGGGCGTTTGCCCGGCTCAACGCGGTTTGCAATCGCAAGACCATTGCGATGACTACGAAAGGAGAAATCCGTCAGTTCGTTATTTAGCAGAAAACCACCGGGCGCCATTAATCGCGACCCAAATCCATTTTCGATAGTTGTCGTCATCGATAATGCGTTACCAGATGCATCTACTATTGAGATATGAGATGTTGATGGCAGCTCGATGGATTCATCATTTGCAAACAACATCGCATGATCAAATGTTGGTGTTCCAGCGGACGCTTTTTCAAGCGCATTTGGTCCTACTAAAAGTTTTGCGCGTTCTGCCAAATATGAAGGATCAACCAACCCCTTCGTTGGCATCGGCACATAATCACTATCGGCCATATAGCGACCACGATCTGCAAAAGCTAGACGCGATGCATCACCGATTAAGCGCCAAGATTCAGGATTTTCAACACCCAAATTCGCCAAATCATAATTGTTGAGCATTCCGAGAATTTGCCCAACCGTTAATGCTCCTGATGAAGGTGGTCCCATGCCACAAACATGATGCTCGCGATATTGCGCACATACCGCATCACGCATTTTAACCTGATAAACGGATAGGTCCTGCATTTCCAAAACGCCAGAATTTCCATCTGCGTTTTGCACAGTTTCAACAATGCCTTCCGCCGTTGCGCCGGTGTAAAAACTTGAAACACCATCGATTGCTATTTGCCTAAGCGTGGCAGCATAGGCTGGATTTTTTAAAATATCGCCCGTTGCAATTGGGGTTCCACCTGGCAAAAAATAATCAGCTGTGGTCTTAAACCGCGACAACCGCTCAGTATCATTGGCGACGAGAGTTGCAAGTCTCGGCGAGACAACAAACCCTTCATCAGCAAGTGCAATTGCATCTGCAAACAATCCATCCCAACTTACCCTACCCCAAAGTTCATGTGCTTTTGCCATTAACGCTGGGGTACCAGGTGTACCAACGGACAAACCACCGACCACCGCGTCAAAGAATTTTAACGGTTCTCCATTTTCGTCTTGGAAAAGTTTTGGCGTAACATTCATCGGCGCGGTTTCACGCCCGTCAATCGTTGTTAATTCCCCAGAAACAGCATCATACCAAACAAGAAATGCGCCACCGCCAAGCCCGGAACTTTGTGGTTCAACCAATCCAAGAACAACTTGTGTTGCAACCATCGCATCTGCAGCACTGCCGCCAGCGGCAAGAATTTTTGCACCAGCTCGTACAGCAAGTGGATTGGCAGCTGATATCATCCAGTTTTTAGATCTAACCACCAGTCCTTTGCTTTTCGCATCATAAGCGCTGGCAATTTCAGGCGCGACAATATCTGCGGCCTGCTGAGCCTGCGCATTTATAGAAACTGAGATGATTATGGATGCAGTCGCTGCCAATAATCTTAAAGACATATAGGGCATGATCGTTCCTCCTCTGGATTAAAAAAACCAAGGGTAGATCGCGCGTATTATTTGTCAATTAGAGGAATTAGGGAGGCGGAACATTGTGTTGAGAAAAACTATCTCAGCGAACCCACAACAATTGGATTGCCATTTTCGATATTAACCCAACGGCCAGTATGGAAGGACGCCTGACGTTTTAGATACTTATACGGCGTATCTGTCCATAGCTTGACCCTTGTTGATAGGTTATCAAGCACGTAATCACCCTTTGATGTTCTTAACGTCAAAACAGCATGGCCTTCGCCATCGGGTTTACGAACCACAGTGATCAGCAAATCTGAAGTTGAGAATCCTTGCTCGATGAGCATCTGGCGCTTCAAAAGAACATAATCTTCGCAATCACCCGCAATGCCAGGATACGACCAAACCTCTTCGCGGCCGTGCAATTCCCAATCGGTTAAAGGTGCTACGCTGTTATTGACAGTGCTGTTGATCTTTTGAACAACGTCCCATCCATAAGATGTCACGCGCGGCGCATTTTTACGCTTTGTGCGCACAGAACATTCATCTGAAAATTGCTTGCAAAATTCATAATGCCCGATGGGTTGTGATGTGATGGAGCCCGTGATCATCGAGACACCAGCATGTTCAGCCACAGCTATAGTGCTTGTCCAGCCCATGAGTGCTGATACGCAAATTACTATATAAGCACCGCTCTTACGCAGCATGACATCGTCCCTTCAGCCCCTGAATAGTTAATAAAGAGTAAACGATGTTAGCTTGGAAGAGTCAATTACGTGGTTAACAAATTCTTAATCATGGTTAAGATTGTGATTTAGTCCAAAAGCCCATCGATGGATGTTAAGATTTTTTCGATATCTTGGTCCCGCGACAAGCGATGATCGCCATCTTTAACAAGCGTAATAACAACATCCTCACTTGGTAGATTTTCCACCAAACGCATTGCATGTTGCCAAGGCACATCAGGATCATCCATTCCTTGAATAATATGCACCGGAACGCCCAATTCCAATTTACCGCTTAGAACAAGATTTTGTTCCCCGTCATCAAACAGGTTTTTGGTAAAGATGTTCGGGTCTGGGCCATAAGGGGTGGGCACTTCGAAATAACCCTGCGCTTGCAAGTCTGACTTTTGCTCTTCGGTGAGTTTTGGCTGATAAAGCTCTTTGGCAAAATCAGGTGCTGGCGCTAATAATAGCAGAGCTTTGACCCGATCAAGCTCATCACTTTTTGTAAGCTCTTGTACCATACGGAGCGCAATCCACCCTCCCATTGAAGAGCCAACTAAAATTTGTGGACCTTTGGTATAGCTTCTAAAAACAGCCAAACTTTCTTCAAGCCATCTCGAAATAGTTCCATCGATGAAAGCACCATCTGATACGCCATGTCCTGAATAATCATGGCGCGTGCACGCCAATCCCAATTTGCCGGCGTGTTCATCCAAAGCAATTGCTTTGGAGCCATCCATGTCAGAGCGATATCCGCCCAACCAAACAAAACCGCCTGAATTTTCTTCACCTTGTTTGGCAGCACGATGTTTAAGTGCTATTTTTCGCGCGTTTTCGTCATTACCAACGATAATTTCACGTAAATTACTGGTTTCATCCAAAATACCCATTATATACCCTTAAAGTGTCGTTTCTTAAGCCACATATTTGGCGAATTTGAAGATTAATATAATCAGATTCGGTGATCGCAGGAAACTATGTGCTTTTTCACATAAACATGCTATTGACATCCCATGGTGAAACGGGACATTCCTTTTTCCTGTGGAACCAAGCCACTTTTATTGAAATTATTTGGAGATAAGTACCATTCGCAGACCATCCAGAGCCGCAGCTCCCGTTAAAGAGGGCCC
>CAJQOR010000354.1 GCA_905479965.1 uncultured Rhizobiaceae group bacterium
ATTTGCACCAATAATAGTCTTTGCCTTTTTCCAGCTCGACCTTGGTTGGGTGTTTTGCTGCGATGATTGCTTGATTGTCAGTTGCCACTTTGATCCTCCGATGACATATCCTCAATATAGCTTAACAAGTTCTACACCTGATGATAAGTCTTCATAAAAGCACACTGTGTTCTAATAAATAGAACGATGGGAGTATCGCATGGGGCAGATAGAAGATTTCAGATTATTTGTTGAAGTGGTTGATAATGAGAGCATTTCTAAAGCAGCCAGCAAGATGAATATTGCAAAATCTGCCGTCAGTCGCCGACTTGCGCGGTTAGAAGAGCGGTATTCCGCCAAGCTTATTAACCGTGAGCCTGGCAATTGGAGTGTAACCACAACGGGCCGGGAGCTTTATCAAAGAGCGGTGCGCCTTGTGGGTGATATGGATGAGGTCGATACCGATTTTAAGGATGTAGCGCATCGCATTGGCGGTCCTTTGTCCATTTCTGTGCCGCAGGAGTTTGGCCAATCTAGCCTGCGTGGCTTTTTACTCGATTTCAGTGAGAAATATCCAGAAATTCAACTAACGCTGACGTTTGAAAATAGATTTATAGATCTTGAGCATGAAAACTATGATTTCGCCATACGAATTACGACGAAAAAACCAACCGCATTTTCCGTCAAACATATCGGTGATGCAAAACATCGGCTTTACGCCAGCAAAACCTATATTGAACAGCACGGCATGCCAAAAGATCTTGCCCAATTATCCGATCATAAAATATTAGGCTCGGGCATTGCCAAGCGGAATATGCTCGAATTTATCAGCAATGAAAACAAGCCAGTTATCTTTCCGTTCCAATCTGCAATGAGTTGTAATAGCGGCATGTTTTTAATTGACGCAGCATTGCGTTCTTTGGGTATCTGCCGTTTGCCAGATTTTATTGCAAAGGCGCATGTGGATCGAGGTGAACTGGTGGAGGTTTTGCCGAAAATCGCCTATAGCGATTTGGGTATTTATCTCATTCATGCTGAAAGCCGCCGCCTAAACAAGCGCATGCGTTTATTTTCCGATGAACTTGGTAAATTGTTTGAAACAACAAAATAAAAAACCTCCCGCGATTTTCATCGCGAGAGGCTTAAATCCAATGCTGTAATAACCTCAGACCTTAAAACAAGCCTTCAATCAGGCCATCATCATTAAGCATGATGTGTTCAGCAAGCCCGCCCTTCGATCAGGGCGGAACTCATTTATTGCGATCAGTCGCCTTAGAACAAGCCTTCGATCAAACCATCATCATTAAGCATGATTTGTTCAGCAGATGGTTTGCGTGGCAAGCCAGGCATTGTCATGATTTCACCGCAAATCACCACGATGAAGCCTGCACCGGCTGAAAGGCGGACTTCACGAACCGGCATTGAGTGGCCTGTTGGCGCTCCGCGTAAGTTGGGATCAGTTGAGAACGAATATTGCGTTTTGGCCATGCAAACAGGAAGGTTTCCGTAGCCATCAGCTTCCCAGGTTTTGAGCTGATCACGGATTTTCTTATCCGCAAGCACTTCGTCAGCACGGTAGATGCGTTTCGCGATTGTTTCCATTTTTTCAAACAATGGCATGTCATCAGGATAGAGCGGCTGAAACGCTGCCATACCGCTTTCTGCCATCTTTACAACTTGATGTGCGAGGTCTTTGATACCTTCCGAGCCATGGGCCCAGTGCTTACAAAGGATAGCTTCTGTACCAAGGCTAGCGACGTAATCCTTCACTGCTTGAACCTCTGCATCGGTGTCTGTGACAAAGTGATTGATCGCCACAACAACAGGCACACCAAATGATTTGACATTTTCAATGTGGCGGCCAAGGTTGGCACAACCGGAACCCACAGCATCAACATTTTCTTCGCCAAGATCAGCTTTTGCAACACCGCCATTCATTTTCATAGCGCGAACGGTTGCAACAAGCACAACAGCATCCGGCGAAATACCAGCTTTGCGGCATTTAATGTTCATGAATTTCTCAGCACCCAAATCAGCGCCAAATCCGGCTTCAGTCACCACATAATCTGCCAGCTTCAGCGCTGTTTTTGTCGCCACGACAGAGTTACAACCGTGAGCGATATTGGCAAATGGGCCGCCATGCACAAAAGCAGGGTTATTCTCAAGTGTTTGAACAAGGTTTGGCTGCATTGCGTCTTTCAACAGCACAGTCATAGCGCCATCGGCTTTAATATCACGGCAGTAAACAGGTGTGCGATCACGACGATAAGCAACAATGATGTCACCAAGACGTTTTTGCAGATCTTCAAGATTGTTAGATAAACACAAAATCGCCATCACATCTGCACACAATCTCCTGTCCGCAATGATCGACAACCATGTTTATTGGGGTAATGAGCAAGAGATCGATATTCGCCGCATCGCATGGCGTCGTGTGATGGATATGAATGATCGGGCATTGCGCCAAATCACAGCTTCTCTTGGTGGCGTTGCAAACGGTTTCCCGCGTGAAGCTGGCTTTGATATTACA
>CAJQOR010000355.1 GCA_905479965.1 uncultured Rhizobiaceae group bacterium
TATGAATTGGTTTACGAGACTGCTGATTTGGTCGAGCCCGATCCATTTCCTGAGGGATATCAGTAGTTAAAGTTGGGCTTCCCAATGTCTCGGGAAGCCCAATTCGTGTCTTAAATTAATTTGAGTGATTGGAACTAGAAGATGATCGGTGATTACACCTATGTGGAATTTTCTTCCATTTTAGCCATGCAGGGCTTTGCAGGACTAAGCCTCTTTTCGGTCTTTGTCTTAATGGCATTGGGCTTAGCTATTATTTTTGGCCAAATGGGCGTCATAAACATGGCGCATGGCGAATTTATGATCTTGGGCGCTTATGTCACCTATTTCTGTTCGCTCTTCTTTCAAGAATATCTGCCTTCGCTATTTGGTATTTATTTCTTCATAGCGATGATATTAGCGTTTTTTGTCTCCGGCGCCTTAGGTGTGGTGGTCGAATGGCTGATGATCAGGCATCTTTACAAACGCCCACTTGATACGCTTTTAGCAACCTGGGGGCTCTCACTTATAATGCAACAGTTCTACCGTTCTGTTTTTGGCGCGCGTGAAGTGGGTGTCACTTTGCCGGATTGGCTGCTCGGTTCGATCAGTTTGACTGATATTATTGATGTGCCCATCAATGGTCTATTTGTTATGGCGATCACGCTCACGATTACGCTTGGCGTTGCCTTTATCATGTATAAATCTACATGGGGCAAACAAATCCGCGCTGTTGTGCAAAACAGAACAATGGCCGGTGCGGTTGGTATTAACACCAAAATGGTTGACCGCTTGACCTATGGTCTTGGCTGCGGGATTGCGGGTGTTGCTGGATCCGCATTTACAATGATTGGCTCGACTGGCCCAACAGCTGGCCAGTTGTACATCGTCGATACTTTTTTAGTGGTTGTCTTTGGAGGTGCTGCAAGCCTGTTGGGAACAATTGCATCCGCATTTACCATCTCACAAGCGCAATCAACCATGGAATTTTTCATGAGTGGGTCAACTGCGAAAGTTCTCACGCTTCTGACTGTGGTTGGCATTTTAATGCTTCGCCCTCAGGGTCTCTTCACTCTCAAAATTCGCCGCTGATCGGAGTAACTTGATATGAATATTACACGTCTGTTTGATAGATCTGAATGGTTAGGTTTCGCCATCATTGCCGTCATTTTGTTGATTGTATTTCCAACACTCATCGATATCTTTCGCCTCAATCTTGTAGGTAAATATCTCACTTATGCCTTTGTTGCAGTTGGTTTGGTTTTATGCTGGGGCCACGGCGGAATTTTAAGCTTGGGGCAGGGTATTTTCTTCGGCCTTGGCGGATACTGCATGGCGATGTTTTTAAAGCTAGAAGCTTCAACGCCTGAGAACACGTCCATTCAGTCCACACCAGGTATTCCAGACTTTATGGATTGGAACCAATTGACTGAATTACCTTGGTGGTGGGAACCGTTTAATTCACTAGCATTTACAATTGTTGCAATCATTGTTGTGCCGTCCATTCTTGCATTTATCATTGGCCAAGCCATGTTCCAAAGACGTGTTGGTGGTGTGTATTTTGCCATTATCACGCAAGCGATCGCAGCGATTTTGACAATTCTTATCGTCGGCCAGCAAGGTTATACAGGTGGCATTAACGGTATTACGGATCTGCGCACGCTTTTGGGCTGGGACATTAGAACAGATAGCGCGAAATATATTCTCTACTTCGTCAATGTCATCTTGTTGCTCGGCGTTGTTATGATCGCCCAATTTGCCAAAGTTTCAAAATTTGGGCGCCTGTTGGTTGCTATGCGTGACAAAGAAGACCGCGTCCGGTTCTCAGGCTATAACGTATCTGATTTTAAAGTATTCATATTCTGTCTTGCTGCTGCATTTTCCGCCATTGGCGGCGCGATGTTTACACTGCAAGTTGGTTTCATGTCACCTTCCTTTGTGGGCATCGTTCCCTCTATCGAGATGGTGATTTTTGCGGCCGTTGGTGGTCGGTTGTCACTTTTCGGCGCTGTGATCGGTGCGCTTCTCGTTAATTTTGCTAAATCAATATTTTCAGAGACCTTCCCAGAATTGTGGCTGTTCGCAATGGGTGGATTATTTATCGCTGTAGTCATGGCTTTTCCAAACGGATTGGCGGGCATTTATTCAACATATGTTGCGCCTTTGATCTCACGCTTTTTACCTAACGAGCGGAAAGCTTCAGACTCGGCTCAACCAACCAAAGCTCCAACAAAAGCATCAACCAAAGCCCAAACCAAAGCCCAAACCAAAGCATTGGCAGAGTAGGAAATATTATGTCTGCAGCATTTGCATTAAATAAAGGGCCGGAAGCTTCTCAGCAAGATTTCCTGCTATCCGTTGAAGACCTTACAGTTTCTTTTGATGGGTTTAAGGCCGTTGATTCATTGTCTTTTTATGTAGAAGAGAATGAAATTCGGGTGATCATCGGACCCAATGGGGCCGGTAAGACAACAGTGCTCGATTTGATCTGCGGTCGGACGCAATCAACTACCGGTTCTATCAAATTTCGTGGTCAGGAATTGACCGCGCTTAAAGAGCACCAGATCGTTCATTCAGGGGTTGGGCGTAAGTTTCAAAACCCATCTATCTATGAGGATCTCACTGTTTTTGAAAATTTGGAATTGTCCTTCCCGAGAGGGCGAAACGTTGTGGGCGCACTTTTGTTCAAGCGAGATCATGAAGTTATCTCCCGTGTTGAAGAAGTCGCGGAGATGATTTTCTTAAAAGATCTGCTGCAAACCGAAGCTGCAATTTTAAGCCATGGGCAAAAACAGTGGCTGGAAATTGGTATGCTGCTTATTCAAAGCCCCGAACTTTTGATGCTTGATGAACCTGTTGCTGGCATGAGTGTTTCAGAACGTATTCAAACTGCAGAGCTATTGAATAAAATTATCAAAAACCATTCGGTGATTGTGATCGAGCACGACATGAAATTTGTGAAGGACATCGCGCACCGCGTGACGGTTCTGCACCAAGGTAAAGTGCTGTCTGAAGGTTCGATGGAACACGTTCAAAACGATCCCAAGGTCGTTGAAGTTTATCTAGGCCATTAAGGAGCATGAGCATGTTATCGATCGATAAATTACGGGTTTCTTATGGTCAGAGTGAGGTTGTTCACGGAGTGAGTTTGGATTTAAAGCCAAATGAAATTGTCGCTGTGATGGGCCGCAATGGCATGGGTAAAACCACATTGATGAAATCGCTCATGGGGATTGTCCCATCAGGTGAAGGTAGCATTAAACTTGATGGAAAGTCTATTGAGCGAGACGAAAGCTACCAGCGCGTTGAGGATGGTTTAGCCTTTGTTCCTCAGGGTCGCATGATCTTTTCAACAATGACGGTTACGGAAAATATTGAAACGGGTTTGACCGTAACGGGTAAGACGAAAGTTCCAGAAGATATTTATGAATTGTTTCCAGTTTTGAAGGAAATGAGGGCACGTCGCGGTGGAAACCTATCGGGTGGTCAGCAGCAGCAACTGGCAATTGCACGCGCGCTTGCGTCCAATCCGAAAGTACTTTTACTGGATGAGCCAACCGAAGGCATTCAGCCTTCTATCATTAAAGAAATGGCCCGCACATTGCGCAAAATCCGTGATGAGCGTGGCCTTTCCATTATTGTCTCAGAACAGGTTCTTAGTTTTGCCTTGGATATCGCTGACCGGGTGTTGGTGATTGAGAACGGCGAGATCGTTCATGAGTCCAACCGAGAAGATATCGATGCGGAAAAAGTATCCGCTTTCTTGTCCGTCTAACAACAGAATTATTTGCACATAGGAGTGAGCGCAATGCCTGACACACTGATTAAAGTTGATCTCGAAGATTCCCCATATAACAATGAAAAAATTCACAATCGTTGGCATCCAGATATTCCAATGGCGTGTTGGGTAGAGCCTGGTGACGATTTTCGAGTTGAGACCTGTGACTGGACAGGTGGTCAAATTAAGAACGATGATGACGCTGCTGATGTGCGTGATGTTGATCTTAATCAAGTCCACTTTCTTTCAGGTCCCATCGGTGTGAAGGGAGCAGAAGCGGGTGATCTGCTTGTTGTTGATATTTTGGATATCGGCACATTTGATAATTCACTATGGGGTTTTAACGGCTTTTTCTCAAAGCAAAATGGCGGTGGTTTTTTAACGGATCATTTCCCTGAAGCGCAAAAATCCATTTGGGATTTTGAAGGCATGTTCACCAAGTCTCGCCATGTTCCTGGCGTGAGATATGCAGGACTTATTCACCCTGGTCTTATTGGTTGTCTGCCGGATCAAACGATGCTTGATAAATGGAATTCGCGTGAAAAGGCCCTGGTTGATACGGATCCGCAACGCGTTCCACCGCTTGCAGCGTTACCAAACGGTGATAAGAGCGCACATATGGGAGCGCTTAAAGGTGATGCGCGTGATAAAGCTGCTGCGGAAGGTGCAAGAACGGTTCCACCTCGTGAACATGGCGGCAATTGTGACATTAAAGATTTAAGCCGTGGATCGAAGGTTTATTTCCCAGTTTATGTTGATGGTGCGGGTTTATCTATGGGTGATCTTCATTTTAGCCAAGGTGATGGCGAGATCACATTCTGCGGTGCCATCGAGATGGCAGGTTGGCTACATATTAAAGTGAGCCTTATCAAAGGCGGGATGTCAAAATATGGAATTAAGAATCCGATTTTCCGTCCGTCACCGATTACGCCCAAATATGATGATTATTTGATTTTTGAGGGTATTTCTGTCGATGAACAAGATAATCAGCACTATCTTGATGTGAATGTTGCTTATCGTCAGGCGTGTTTAAACGCGATTGAGTATTTGAAGAAATTTGGTTATTCGGGCGCGCAAGCCTATTCAATTTTGGGTACTGCACCTGTTCAGGGACATATCTCTGGTGTGGTTGATATTCCCAACTCTTGCGCCACGCTTTGGTTGCCGACTGATATCTTCGAGTTTGATATTATGCCTGGCGCTGATGGTCCTACAAAGTTCTTAGATGGTGCGGTGAAGATGCCACTAGCACCTGACCTTTAGGATTACGCGATGCCTGTATATGATTATGAATGTGATGCGTGCGGTGTTTTCACCGCATTGCGTCCTATGTCGCGCGCAGCTGACCCCTGCGCGTGCCCTGAATGCAATCAAGTTTCGCCGCGCGTGTATTTGTCTGCACCTAATTTTGCTTGCATGGATACATCGCTGCGGGTTGCGCATTCCACCAATGAAAAAGCTGCGGATACACCATTGAGCACACGTAAAGGTGATGCGCATGGGCCAGGTTGCAGTTGCTGCTCAGGCTCTAAAATGCCTTCCAGAACCTTACACAGACCCGATGGAAGCAAGTCATTTCCATCTGCGCGACCTTGGATGATATCGCACTAGATTTCGCTTTATTAATCTCAAACTCACAATCGTGAAAGGTGTCGTGTTAGGCGTCCATTCGCAAGTTTTTCAGGCTCTCTTCAAACATGGCCATGAACTCCAAGGTGAGTTTCGAGGGATGTCGATGGATAGGGCGCACCAGTGATAAATTATGTGGAATGCGGGGTTCAAAGGGTCTGAAATCGACACCTTGATCTATGTAACTTCGTGCATCCAACTCGCTAACAATGGATAGGCCAGCACCGTTTTTAACGAGCTCACAAGCTGCGGTAAATTGCCGAATTTCAATATGTGGTTTTAATGGCACACCAGCTGCATTAAAGGCTTCGTCGATTGAACCAAAAAATGTGCTGTCTCGTCTTGTGTGAATGATCGGTTCATCGCGCATATCTTCGGGCGTAATCACCTCACGCTTTCCCAATGGATGACCCTTTTTGAAAATACATACAGATCTTATAGGAATTGTTTCGTGTTCAAT
>CAJQOR010000356.1 GCA_905479965.1 uncultured Rhizobiaceae group bacterium
AAGCGCATCCGCGGGTTTGCAAGCGGTCTTGCATCCATGGGGATCAAAAAAGGCGATACTGTATCAGTGCTTTGCCCGAACATTCCGGAGATGCTTGAACTTCACTTCGCGCTTCCAATTTCTGGTGCTGTGTTAAATACGCTCAACACGCGATTAGAGCCCGAAACAATAGCCTATATCCTTGATCACGCAGATACAAAGCTCTTAATCGTTGATCAAGAATTTTCTCCGCTCGTTGAAAAAGTATTCAAGATCATGGGGCGTTCAATCCCTATCATCGAAATTCATGACCCCAATGCACCAAGTCCACATACTCTTGGTGGCAAGAATTATAATGATGTTATTGAGACCATCACTGAAAACGATGCTGATGGCGGTTATCCAGATGACGAATGGGATGCGATTTGTCTTAACTACACGTCTGGCACATCGGGCCGACCAAAGGGTGTAGTTTATCATCACCGCGGCGCATATCTCATTGCTTTGGGCACAATTGCCGCATGGCAAACACCGCATTATCCAACTTATCTCTCAGTTGTTCCCATGTTCCACTGCAATGGGTGGGGACATCCATGGGTAATGGCGATGCTTGGTGGCACTGTTGTGTTCACGCGCACCATGGCCGCTGAAACTCTTTTAACAGCAATTGAAAAATATTCTGTCACTCACTTTGGTGCAGCACCGATTATTTTACAAATGCTGACTGATGCAAAAACCGATGACATGCGTGCGTTTGAACCTCATGTGAAAGTTCTCACAGCGGGTGCGCCACCGCCGCCAAGTGTTTTAGAAAAAACCAAAGCAATGGGTCTACAGGTTATGCAAGTTTATGGTCTAACGGAAACCTATGGTCATATTTCTCAATGCTTATGGCAAGAAAGTTGGGATGACTTGGAGGCAGCACAACAAGCAGAGCTGCAAGCACAACAAGGTATTGCCATGCCGATGGTTGATGTCGTTACCGTTTTTGACAGATCCACAGGCCAGCCCGTTCCATCTGATAGTCAAACCCAAGGCGAGATCGCAATCCGCGGTAACACTGTCATGAAAGGTTACTACAAAGATATAAAAGCTACAGAAGATGCGTTTGTTGGTGGTTATTTCTGGTCAGGCGATGGAGCCGTGATGGATGACAAGGGTTATATTCAGATCAAAGACCGCTTAAAAGACGTCATCATTTCGGGCGGAGAAAACATATCCTCTGTCGAGGTGGAAGCCGTTCTTTTTCGGCATCCATCTGTGCAGGCAGCAGCCATTGTTGCAAAACCTGATCCCAAATGGGGTGAAGTGCCGTGCGCATTTGTTGAACTCAGACCCAACGCGAAAGCAAACGAGGATGAGATCATTAGCTTTTGTCGAGAGCATTTAGCAGGCTTTAAGACGCCTAAGAAAATCATATTTGCAGAATTACCTAAAACCTCAACTGGAAAAATTCAGAAGTTTAAGCTTCGCGAAACAGCCAAGTCACTGGACTAGAACAATGAACCAAATCATCGCACGATCATCCCGCCTTCGCGCCACCCCATTTACCTCACGAGTAGAAGCTGCAGGTGTGAAAGGATATTCCGTTTATAATCGCATGCTGTTACCGACAGCCTTTGAATCAATGGAAGCTGATTATCATCATTTAAAAACCCATGTGCAGGTTTGGGATGTTGCAGTCGAGCGTCAAGTCGAACTCAACGGCCCCGATGCGACAAAACTCATGCAGGTCTTAACGCCACGTGATTTAAGCAAGATGCAATCTGACCAATGCTACTATGTGCCCATTGTCGATAACAAAGGCAAAATGCTCAATGATCCGGTCGCGCTCAAACATAGCGACACGCGCTGGTGGATTTCAATTGCCGATAGCGATTTACTATTGTGGGTCAAAGGTCTAGCGGTTGGTATGGAATTCGATGTCGACGTCTTCGAGCCAGATGTCTCGCCGCTCGCAGTTCAAGGGCCAAAGTCTGAAGTGTTGATGGAACGGGTGTTTGGTTCCGAAGTGAAAGACATTCGCTTCTTCCGCAAAAAACGCCTCAAATTTGCCAATACATCTTTCATTGTCGCCCGATCCGGATACTCAAAACAGGGTGGATTTGAGATTTATGTCGAAGGTAGCGAACACGGCGTTTACATCTGGGACTCGTTGTTTGAAGAAGGCGAAAATTTAAATGTTCGCGCCGGTTGCCCCAATCTAATTGAACGCATTGAAAGCGGTTTGCTAAGCTATGGGGGTGATATGAATATGGACAATACCCCACTTGAATGCGGGTTGGCTAAATTTTGCAGTTTGACACAGGATGTCGACTATATCGGCAAAGCCGCCCTATTGCGCGAAGCCGAAGAAGGTCCGTCTAAACAAATCCGACCGATATCTATTCTTGGGGAGCCAATCTCACCATTACAATCTCCCTGCTCGATCATAAATGGCAATCGCGAAGTTGGCAAAATCACAGCAGCTGCTTGGTCGCCTGATTTTAAAACAAATGTGGCGATTGGCATGGTGGATAAAGATCATTGGGATCCGGGGACCGAGTTTGAGATTTATACCCATGAAGGCAGAAAAAATGCACGAATTGAAGAGAAATTCTGGAATTAGTTGTAAATCTGTTAAGGTTCGCGAAACACTTAGGATTTATAGTAAACATTAGATTAATACGATTGGTGTTTAAAAAATGGTTTCGTTAAACAAACAAAATAACATCTCGAAGTTTTTAAATCCTGAGACTCAAGAGGATAGTTACGTTGAAATGTATGATGCTGCTTTGCAGCTTGAACCATTTCAACGTGCAATGATGGCTCAGTATTACTATCAACGTGTTCATCTTCGAGAATTAGGCTTACGCATTTCAGCAACTTGTGAATTTCACATCTTACAACGTGTTTTTGGCAGTGCGGCAGAAATTATTTATGAGCAATCTGAAAAATATATCGGTGGTCCTGAAGCGCAAGCTTAAGCCAACTCATAGCAAAAACTGATCAAACGTTTGCATGCTGTGTCATGTGATATGATAATGTCTGTTTTGCACGTTTCAAAATCCTACCTTATCTCATAAATGCAATTTACTCCCCACAGATTTTGCATTACAGACCCGCTGAACAAACCCATTTATGCGCACTATTTCTGTGAAATATTATGATAACAAACGATATATTTGTACTCAATTCATCTGATACAACCGTCTTTTCAAATAAAAAATGCCAGCTAGGCGAAGGTCCTTTGTGGCATCCACTTAGAGCTGAATTACTATGGTTTGATATTACAAATAATATATTACATGCTCAAAATGCGGACCAGCATAGACTTTATAACTTTGATCAAAATGTTTCTGCGGCTGCATGGGTCGATGAGACGTCTGTGCTAATTAGCGGTGAAAGTGATCTAAAGATTTTATCTTTGGAAAGCGGTGAACAAACGTCGCTCATCAATGTAGATGCAGACAATCACATCACCCGTTCCAACGATGGCCGTGCTGATCGCCAACACGGATTTTGGGTCAGCACAATGGGCAAGAACGCCGAACAAGATGCTGGTGCGATATACAGATTTTATAAAGGTGAATTGCGTTGTTTGCATAAAAACATCACGATCCCAAATGCAATATGTTTTTCCCCCAATGGCGATACAGCATATTTCGCAGATTCAATGAAGAAATGTGTCTTTAAGCAAAGATTAGACGTTCAGACCGGATGGCCAATCGCTGAAGCAGAAATCTTCATTGATTTCACACCAATGGATAAAACACCAGATGGTGCGGTGGCCGATGCATTGGGAAATATATGGATTGCATTTTGGGGAGAAGCGAGAGTTGAAGGTTTTTCATCTGATGGTAAGAGCAAGGGCAAAATGAGCTTTCCGACACCTCATACGACATGTCCCGCTTTTGGAGGCGATGATATGTCTACCTTATTTGTCACAACAGCCATGCAAGGTCTTGATGATGATGCTTTAAGCAAAGACGTGAACGCTGGTAAAACCTTTTCCTCTGCGACCAATATTATCGGCATTGCCGAGCCAAACGTAGTGTTAGACTAAAGCTTAATCACAAAATTGAAGGTGTTTTATGCAGCCTTACTAATAGGCTGTATAAAGGCTCGCACTACCCTGATTGCGTTTTTCCAAACGCTCAAGATTTATGATCGTTGATAGCATCAAGCGATCATGGCTCCAGTCAGCAGGTTTTTGCACGGTGAAAGAAATTATACCCGCAAACGCCACCATCAAAATGGCTAAAAGCGCGAGGCGGATCTTGGAAAAACCAGTGTCCCAGCCTGTGACCGCTGATAAAAGTCTGTTTTCCAAAAGCTTTTTCGGACGCGCTGAAAAAAACCCAGCTTGTGTTTGAATGAGCGCAACCTCTGGAACTCTAACTTTAAATAAGCTTGCGCGCTTGAACCGGCCATTACAAACGCGAAGTAGACATTCACAATAGTCTCTCGCTGAAAATAAACCGCGTTTGAGAACGTTTTGATCACATGACAATTCGCGAAGTTCTTCGATCTCGCGTTTAAAATAATGAAACGCCGGGTTCCAGAAGAAAAAAGGTGTCAGCAATGCAAACGCAAACTCCCAGTCAACATCTTTCTGGCGCAGATGCTGTAACTCATGCGCAATAGAGACTTTAAGATCGATGCTATTGCCGAGCATGCTGGATGGTAAAACAACATAATGATAGCGCAATGTACGCGTTGAAAATGGAATACGAATTTTATCAGCCAAGACTAATTTTAACTGACCACAACTCCGCCAGTCATGTGCTTCGTCTAAAATTCTTGATAGCTTAAACATGGTGAAAACAGCGCGTGCCACCATCAAAAATGCAGTGATGATACCACCATATAAAACCATGGTTACGAAAATGTGGTTTGGATCAGATAATTCTGTCATTACATTCTGGCGAAATGTCAAAATGCTTTCCAAGAAGCTTGGATTTAAATGAATATTGCCCTGCAGATATTGCGCCAAAACCAGCTCTGAAAGCGTCACCGGCACCGGCAGTGCGGATGCAAAATAATAACTGTAAAGTGTAAGAATAATTGGGAATAAAAACGTCGCTAACAAAAGCGTTTTGACCAAGCCAAGCTGTACGGCAAAAGCGCGAGCCGTATCAGTATTCTTCATAATTTTCCGGCCTAAAAACCAAATTAAAGCCGACCCCAGCATAAGTAAATTAACGTCGATATAGCTGGTTACGAGTGTTTCAACCTGAATCATCCCCCAGTTTCCTCCCTAGAAGCACCCTCAACTCCTCCAAAGCATCTTGCGTTAAATGGTCATCATTTACAAGTGTTGCGACCAACGCAGCGGGTGTATTATCGAATAGTTTGGCTGACACATCTTTCAAAAGTCGTGATTGGTACTCATTTTTCGACAAAATAGCGGAATAAATCAACGATTTACCGTCTTTTTTGCTTGAAACAAACCCTTTTTGCTCCAAAATTCTCAAAATGGTTGCAGCTGATGTATAGGCAAGGTTCCTGTCCTTATCCATCTTGGAAAGAACATCCCGTACACTGGCATCACCCAGCTCCCAAAGTAACGTCATGAATTCCAGTTCAACCTCGGTTAGGAGCTCATGCGTCTTACGTTTTCTCATATTGCGCCACCAATTTATTGTTTAACATCTCTGTTTTATCTCAATATGTCGCCACTTACTAGTAAATTAATAGATGAGCCTTAATCATACTTTTGAAAAGCAAAATACGAACCAGCATACGCCTAAAATTAACGGAATCCATAACGGCATTCCAATCAATCCAAGCCAAGCAAGAAAGATATAGACAGTTCCTAAAATACTCAGGAACAAACGATCTCCTCGGGTCGTCACAATGCGCAACGCGCCCATTCTTTCGTCGCCACCAGGTCGTTTGATCTCAATGATCGTTAAAAGAATAATTGCCGAAAAAATTCCAACAAAAATTAGCGCCGTAGGCCAGGTCCAAGCCATCCAACTCATAATTACACTCTCCCCATGGCAAAGCCTTTGGCAATATAGTTTCGAACGAAGTAAATCACGATCGCACCTGGAATAATGGTCAGTGTTCCAGCTGCCGCTAACAGACCAAGCTCATAACCTGCACTTGACGCTGTTTTCGTCATGGTCGCAGCAAT
>CAJQOR010000357.1 GCA_905479965.1 uncultured Rhizobiaceae group bacterium
ATACATCTGACTATAACGGATGACTTTCCATGGGCTCAGGCTTTTGTGATTATTGAAGCAATAAAGGACTGAAGTTCTAAATCATGGTTGCCGTGCGTTGCGCTAACATGTACAGAACTGAACAAAGAATAAACAAGGAATATTGACCCGTGTCTGATAAAGCAGAAAAATCCAGCAGCTCACTGAGCGAGAACGTAAAAGTTCTTATTCAGGCCATCATACTTGCTGTGTTCATTCGAACGGTTTTGTTTCAACCTTTTAGTATTCCATCAAGCTCGATGGAAAAAACGCTTCTAGTTGGTGATTATCTGTTTGTTTCTAAATTTTCTTACGGGTATTCGAAGTTTTCCCTTCCGTTTTCGCCAAATCTTTTTGATGGACGTATTTTTGGTTCAGAGCCTGATAGGGGTGACATCATTGTCTTCCGCCCTGCCAATGAGCCAGGAACGGATTATATCAAGCGCTTGGTAGGGCTTCCTGGTGAAAAAATTCAGGTGACCGACGGCGTATTATTTATCAATGGCGAGGCAGTTGAAAGAGAATTAGTTGGTAACTACACGCCTGAAGGGGCGCAAGGCGCGGGTGCTGGCGTACCAATTTATAAAGAAACTCTTCCAAATGGTGTAAGCTACGACACACTTGATTTATCTCCACGCTCACCAGGTGATAACACACGAGAATTTGCAGTGCCTGAAGGGCATTACTTCATGATGGGTGACAACCGTGATAATTCATCAGACAGCCGATTTGCTGTTGGGTTTGTACCTTATGAAAATTTGGTGGGTAAAGCACAGGTTATTTTCTTCTCAATCCAAGGCGGCGCATCTCCTATTGAATTCTGGAAGTGGCCATCAGCTGTTCGCGGTGGCCGTATCTTCTCTTCGCTTAATCCATGAAGCAAGAAGCACGATATAAACTCTTCGCTGAACTAGAAGATGTCATTGATTATAAGTTTTCCAGTTACGATCGCCTTGATCGCGCTTTAACGCATTCCAGTGCGCGAGATCCAAAAGCCGGAAACTATGAACGTCTTGAGTTTTTGGGTGATCGTGTGTTGGGTTTATGTATTGCAGAATTGCTTTTTGGCAGATTTAGCGATGCGGCAGAGGGTGAGTTATCGGTTCGATTGAACAATCTTGTGAGTGCGGAGGCATGTGCCAGCATCGCAGAGGATATGCAACTACATAAGTACATCATCACGGGTGCAGATGTAAAAAATATCAAATCCAACACTATGTTAAGTGTTCGCGCGGATGTGATAGAATCACTCATTGCTGCGATTTATCTAGATGGTGGTCTTGAGGCTGCACGGCTATTTATATTAAAATTTTGGACCTCTCGTGCGCTTGCAAAATCGTCTATCCGAAGAGATGCAAAAACAGAACTACAGGAATGGGCGCATGCTGAATATAAGGTGCCGCCAATTTATAAAATAATTTCCAGAGACGGACCCGATCACGCGCCAGTGTTTAAGGTCGAGGTTCGTGTTGGAGAATTAAAATCAATAACGGGTTCCAACAGCTCAAAACGTGGTGCTGAGCAACTCGCAGCACAGGCGATGCTTTTGCGAGAAGGTGTTTGGAGCAAGGAAAATAATGATGACTGATCAACTCGATGTAAATTCAGGTGTTAGCGGCAAAACACATTCAGGTTTTGTGGCATTAATCGGCGCGCCAAACGCGGGCAAATCGACATTGGTCAACCAATTTGTCGGCGCCAAAGTTTCTATTGTTTCGCACAAGGTTCAAACCACGCGGGCTGTTGTCAGAGGGATTGCTATCCACGACCAGACGCAGATTGTGTTTGTTGATACGCCAGGTATTTTTACACCCAAAAGAAGACTTGATCGCGCAATGGTTTCCACCGCATGGGGTGGAGCAAAAGACGCAGACATCATCTTGTTTATGGTGGATGCACAAAAGGGGTTTGAAGGGGATGCTGGAAAGATCCTCGAAGGGCTTAAAGGCATTAAACAAAAAAAATGGTTGGTGCTGAACAAGATTGATCGTGTGCCATCGGAGAAGCTTCTGGAGCTTGCAGAAAAAGCAAATGAAGTTGTCGAGTTTGACGGCACCTATATGATTTCCGCCCTCAAAGGGATGGGGTGTCCGAAAATTTTGGAAGATTTGGCTAATGAGTTGCCAGAAGGGCCATGGTATTATCCTGAGGATCAAATCTCAGATTTGCCTTTGCGTCAGCTTGCAGCTGAAATTACCCGCGAAAAACTTTATCACCGTCTGCATCAGGAGCTTCCTTATTCCTCTCATGTTGAAACTGAAGGTTGGGAAGAAAAGAAAGATGGTTCTGTGCGCATTGAGCAGGTGATCTATGTTGAGCGAGAAAGCCAACGTAAGATTGTGCTTGGTAAAAAAGGTGAGACCATCAAGGCGATTGGTAAAACTGCACGGATGGAATTTGCTGAAATTCTTGAGCAAAAGGTTCATCTCTTCCTCTTTGTAAAAGTTCGCGAAAACTGGGGCAATGATCCAGAGCGCTATCGCGAAATGGGCCTTGATTTTCACGATTAATACGTCAATCTATTAGTTATGGAATGGGTCGACGAAGGAATCATCTTAGGGGTTCGCAAACACGGGGAAACG
>CAJQOR010000358.1 GCA_905479965.1 uncultured Rhizobiaceae group bacterium
GGATCTTATGCGCATTGCGCTCAATGTTTTCGGTATTATTGATAGCTATAACGGCATTAAAGATATGTGCCGAATTGCGGTTTCTGGGTTGAATGCGTCTGAGAAAACCTATGTGCCAGATGGGCAAGCTAAAATCGCAATCATAACTGCGCGTATCTGGATCGTTATTTATCTCATCACGCTTTATGGATGTTTTCAAACGGGGTCAGTTCTGCCGCTTATGCTGATTGGATTACCGCGGCTTTATGGTGCATGGCACCATGTTCTCACCGGGTTGTTGCAGCATGGCGGTTTGGCGGAAAATGTCACCGATCATCGCGCCAATACACGGACGGTGATGATGAACCCAATAAGCCGATTTATCTATTGGAATATGAACTATCATATTGAACATCATATGTTTTTAATGGTGCCATATCATGCCTTACCCAAATTACATAAATTGATGAAACACGATCTGCCCACACCCAATTCATCAATCCTTGATGGTTATCAAGAAATGTGGCCAGCCCTTAAAATGCAGCTGAAAAACGTCAACTATTACCTCATACCCAAATTGCCTGATAGCGCAAAACCATATGCGTGCACGTTCCCAAATTTATTGTAACTACAGATCTTGTTTTAAAGCAAAAATTCTGGTGCTTTCGTTATGAGATGTCCCGATAAGAAGCGATACTTGTCGCTCTTTATCGGCTTAATAAAATCAGTCTACTGGTGCTGTTTTATCTTTCAAAAAAGCTATGAGATCAGCACGTTGATCGTCCTTTTTTAGTCCGGCAAAGGCCATTTTCGTCCCCTTTAAAAAAGCGCGAGGTTTTTTCAAATATGCATCCATATTCTCATCATCCCACACAATGCCAGAACCAATCATTACTTTTGAATATTTATAGTCTTCAAGTGCCCCAGCATCGCGACCAAAAACACCATAAAGGGATGGTCCAACTTTGTTTTTGCCTTCTTCAAGCGTGTGGCAAGCAGCACATTTCTTGAATACCTTTTCACCTTTTGCCACATCGCCTTCAGCCATTGCATGGGTTGAAACAGCAAGAAGAGCGCTAAGCGCCAGCATTGTAATTTTCATCGTCAGACCTCGTTTTTTGAATATTCAAATCAAATCATTCTAAAATTCATGCGCGGGTAGCGTGAGATAATTGCCGCGCGCCACGCGTTATCTTTAGCAAGTTTGAATTTCAAAATAATTGATTTACATCAAAAGCTGGGTTAAAAAGTGTGATGATGACGACTTGTTATTTTGCGACGGTTTTATCTTTCATGTAAGCAATCAAATCATCCATTTGCTTTTCTTTTTTGATGCCGCCAAAGGCCATGTTCGTGCCGTTGATATAGTCTTTGGGTTTGGTTAGAAATTCACGCATATTGCTCTCATCCCAGATGATGTCAGACGCAATCATCGCGTCTGAATATTTAACACCTTCAACACTGCCTGCGGTGCGGCCAAAAATTCCAAATAAGCTAGGGCCAAGCTTGTGTTTGTCTTCTTTGACAGTGTGACACGCCGCGCACTTTTTAAAGACTTTCTTGCCTTTTTTGATATCACCTTCGGCAAGTGCTGAAACGCTGAACACAAGGAGGGTTGAGAGCGTAATAGTAATAAGTTTCATCATGTTACCTTTAAAAAAAATTTGCAGTGCAATATTGAATTGCCAACGTTAAAAACGTGGCGACTGATTGCGAGGGCGAGGGGGTAAAATCGCACTTTGACCACCTCAAGTGCTTCAGATTAATTCAGCTGAGCTAATCTGAAGCAGTTAGAGAAAGACTATTTCTGGAAAACCATTCGAACCGAAACCGGTGCGGTGCGGGTGATGCCGGAAAGATCGGCAAGCTTCATCAGCATGTCGACCCCTTCTTCAATGCCTAAATCTGCTGTTGAAACAAAGATGAAATCAGATGTGGTGACCAAAACGCGCGATGGTGAAAGTGGCGCAACGAGCATTTCAGCTTCAATATCAAATTCAACGCCTGCAAGCGATAAGGTCGCTTCAATATCAACAAGACCCGTATCACCAGGAGTGATCGCTTTGACTTCGTCCATATCAATTTCGCCAGTGATTGTCGCGTCAGAACCGCCTTTAAATACGTGCTCAGCTATTCTCTCATTGCGGATATCGATATTGGTTTCCAATGAGTTTAGATCAATCTTGATCTCAACCTTTCCATCTTCCGAAACTGTCGCAACGATATTTTCAAAATGATGAACTTCACCCGCCACATTCTTTTTGATAGACCCAAACGCGATGCTGGATTGATCGCCAACAGAGGTCCAAGTTGCGTGGCCTCCAGCTATGGCAGTGCCACTTGATAGAATTGTTGTCACTCCGACGACGGCGCCTGCTAATAGGGTTTTGTAATACATGTTCTCTCCTCCGAGTTTTGCTCGCAAGATCAAATGCCATGTTCATTGGTTACATTTTAAATCAGTGCGATTAGAGTGTGAACGCAAAAGGTCGGAGAATTATTCGTTTATTTTTGAAAAAAGTTTTGATCGATATGAAATTTTATTGATTTCAAACAAAAAAACCGGAAACCCCCTATAGTTTCCGGTTTTAGCTCCTTCAGTATCTTGCCCTATTTACTGAAGGCGCTTGTTCAAATTTTAAATGATATCGAACTGGAATCGATATGTTTAAAAGAATGAGTGAGGCTGGAGAATTGCGGGGTGCACCCCAGCCTCCTCTCAATGCTCATGGTCGCTAATCACATTGAGATTTTCTGGATAACAAATATTTTTAAACCCCCTTTGTCATCCGGATTTTGTTATTTGAAATGTTAAATCCTTGTTTTCACTATCTGTATCCGTCCTAGATCCTGAGATCGCATTGGTCAATTTACAAATCCCTTCACGCAGCTCCTTCGTTGCTGTGGATTTTTTTTCACCGTGCCAGCATTTTGATTGTTGGCTGGATCGCTCGTCCAAGCTGTATATTTTGTTTGTGTTCATAATACTTTGTGCAATTTATTGGGTTATTCGCTGTTAAAAGGACGTCATGCAAGAGATTGTGCTTTGCAATTTTTACGACTGATTTGGTAGTAACTTAACCTCTTCAAGTTGAACTCATTGTGTTAACAAATACTTTAATAAAAGAGCGATAACAGATAGGTTATCTCCTGTACGAAAGTATATAAATTTATTTATTTGATTTCACAAGTATAAAATTAATAATACTTGAAGTATTTATAAAATAAGTTTTTTGATCAATACATGGCGCACGTAGCTATTTGATTTAAGAGTTTTGTATTCTATTTGTCTCGTGCTTAGAATTTGCGGAATTCTACAGTATTTTTATCAGTAATATCGCCGAATAATTCTCCTATTACGAGTATGGAGAGGTGGAAGAGATAAAATTATGCAGTGTGATCCTTTATGCTTTGAATAAAATCTCGAAATACTTTCAATAAAACAAAACAAATTACGCCTGGGAATTTATGAATTCGATTTTATTTTTCCCATGCAGGAATAGATTGATCAGTGTTCTCAATTGCTCTAGTCATTGATATCTTCAATCGGTATCAAAAAGAGCTCAGATGTTCCAAGTTAATAAAACTGAACAACCGTTATGGTTGGTGTTTGCGCCTTCAATATTTTTGTTTGTGTGGTCAACAGGCTATGTCGCAGCAAAATTTGGGCTTGGTTTCATCGAGCCTTTTACGTTTTTAGCGCTGCGTTATGGGATGATTGTGCTGATCATGACGGCTTTGTTTGTGATCTTACGCCCTAAATTACCCAAAACAGCTATGGATTGGGGGCATCTAGCAATCGTGGGCGTGCTTATGCAGGCGGTCTATTTTGGATTTTGTTATATGGCGTTTAATTTGGGAATGGCTGTCGGCACGTTATCACTATTGTTGTCACTGCAGCCGATTTTAGTGGGTTTGATAGCGCCACGCTGGTCGGGTGAAGCGGTTGGACTTAAGCAATGGATGGGACTGGTATTTGGTCTGCTGGGTGCTGTGATTGTGATATTGGCTAGATCTGATATTGAGCCACCTAGCGTTTTAAGTTTTACTTTTGCGTTTTTAGCCCTTGCGGGCATCACCAGTGCATCGCTTTGGGAAAAGCGTTTTGGATCATCGCATCATCCGGTGACAGCAAATTTTGTTGGATTTGCTGCGGGTCTATTGGGTGTACTGCCATTCATGTTCATTTTTGAAGAGATTACAGTCGTCTGGACTTGGCAATTGATCGTATCATTGTTTTGGCTGGTGATAGGATCATCATTAATAGGTGTGGGATTGTTATGGGCTATGATCCGGGCAGGGGATGTTGCAAAAGTCTCAGCGCTATTTTTCATGGTGCCGCCGCTTGCCGCGTTTTTCGCCTGGATTGTCTTAGATGAGCTCATGCCACCGCTTGCGTGGGCGGGTATGGGTGTTGCGGCGATGGGTGTTTATATCGCGACACGTAAAAGCAAGGCTTTGCAATAAAATGCAATAAGCCTCAGACGGGCGACAAGAATATAAAGCAGCTGAACTAGCTGAAAATGCTCAATACAACGAGAACTGAAATGCCAAACAGGCTAAGTACGAAGGCCTTTGCAAAGCTTTTTCCTGAGCTTTGTGGCGCAATATAAATATGTCGAGAACTAGGAACATAACGCATGTGATTGCCTCATTGGTTGCATCTGCGAATGAGTGCACTATGCCTGATTCTCTTGCAATCAAGAAATCACGTAACGTAACCAAAGGTTCCTATCGCTTCACATTTTATGGCATTAATGTGGCAAATGTCTTTTCCGTTCAGCGTATTCGTCGCTATAAACAGATGTAAACCGATACAAACTGAGCTATTCATGCTCGTCAAAAATACCCGTTGGTAGACCATCCATACTCACCTGGTTCTTTTCTGCCCAATAGTCTGAAATGCCCGCAGAGCCTTTGTTTTGCTCCCAATTATCAATGCTTGCGCGCTCGTCCTTATATTCAAACAAAGGCACACCATAGCCGCATGACGTTTTGACCAAATGGAACTTTAATCGAACGATCTGACGCGCACCCATGGGTGCATTATTGTTAAAATATTGCGCGATGAGCTTGGTATATTCATCTGTCTCGCGATGAACAACTTCACCTTTGCCATATAAACGCAAAATCTGCGGAGGGCCGTCAACTGCGCAAAACATAATTGTCATTCGGCCATCGGCCTTCAAATGCGCTGCGGTTTCATTGCCTGATCCTGTTCGATCTAGATATAAAACTTGGTTTTCATCTACAATTTGAAAGTAGTCAGTGGAGCGAGGTGAAAGATTTATATGTGCATCTTTTGCAGCAGAAGCTGTGAAAAACATATGTTGCCGCTTAATAAACGCGCTATGTTTATCTTCCAGTTTTGAAAAGTCTTTCGCCATGATGAAGTCCTGAATGCAAATTTGTAAATATGGGTATCTTATGTGATTTGAAAGTAATGTCACAGCTATATTCGCCGATAAAACTGATAATTGGCGTCGTCAGGTAAGGCGGACTTGTAAGCTCGCTCACGTCCTTTCTTATCCTGCACCCAAACCAGATCCACGCATTGCCGCAATATCTGGCACAATTGAACGCAAAACATCATTTGTACCAAGGCGCGGTCTGCACATACGCGTGCTATTACCCGACAGCATTGATCTTTCCTATAGAAGGGTGGTCAGTGATTAAAAACTTAGTCCCCGATATACCTATTCATCATCGACGGATCGGATTTCGCGTGCTGGGTTTCCTGCAACAATCATTCGTGGCGCCACATCTTTGGTTACAACGGAAGCGGCAGCTACTACAGCGCCTTTGCCGATCGTAACCCCTGGCAAGATGGTCGCGCCTGCACCAATCCATGCATAATCTTCAACAGTAATCGCGTGTGAATAATTCACAACACTGAAGGGCAAATCGCTACCTTCTTTTGGTGGTTGAAACCTGTCTTCAGGCTTTAAAGGATGCGTATCGGTGATAAACTGTACATTCGGTCCAACAGCCACATGATCACCTAACGTGATCATATTTCCATCCAAAAATGTCGCACCAAAATTGACAAAGGACCATTTACCAATCTTCACATGACGACCATATTGAATGTTGAAAGGTGAGAGCACAATGGCAGGTCCGCTACCTTCGGCAAACAGATCTTTGCTGGCCTCTATCCGAGCTTTAAAATCATCATTAGGAACAGCATCTAGACGCGTCTTAGCCTCCGCAGCTTGTCGTTT
>CAJQOR010000359.1 GCA_905479965.1 uncultured Rhizobiaceae group bacterium
CTGAACACTTTTATTGCGCGTGAAGGTCCAATTATTCCCCGTTTCTTCGTGAGAATAGAGCGAAAATCCACCAAGTTTTTGTTTTCAAACTTTTAAATACCTGTTTTGCTTGACCATTACGGACGCACAATGTGAGCCCAAATTATGAAAGCGTATGCTGAAGTTCACTCAAGCAATCATGAATGAAATACCAATGTCTGCGCGAACTATCTGGCAGCTCCCCATAATTCAGGTTCAAAGATATAAAGCAGGACAAGCGGACCATTCTGCGCAGCCCTTGTCAGCGGCCCTTGTCAGCAACCCTTGTCAGCAGCCCTTGTTAGCGGTGCGTGATCAAACAGGCGCAGATCACGCTTTAACCAAACGATATTGGTTTCATCGCTCATCGCAACCACATCAGTTTTGATAGTGGATATAGGTAGGTGATTTTATTCGTCGTGTGGATGGTTAGTCTGACGTAGATTAACCAGTCAGAGATCAGAATTATATGCAGCTCTATCATTTCTGCTTAAGACGATCTGAAATAACTTTAGCTGTAGCAGCAAGAACAAATATGCAAATCATTGTTTTAGTGATTGTCTCCATTGTGCCTTCAATTAACATTGCATGGCCAACACTTCCTATCACCGTTATCACAGCTAGGCACAGATGGGCGCGTTGCCAGATGCGCAATGGCAGACCCAGTTTTTTGCGAAATGCTGCCATTAAACCCATAAAGAACACAGCCCACATAGCAATCACACCCCAGAGCGAAAACGGGGTGGGTGAGCGAAACAACAGCACATCTATTACATCAGGCGGGCTGGTGAACCATAGGAAAATCACATGAATAAGAACCATTACCAGTAATAGTGTGCCAAACCATTTATGCAGCTGTCGGTTTTTGCGTGGTGAAATAGACGGTAAATACCCACCGATGAGCAAAGGTTGGGTGAGCAATAACGCCAAAGCGATAATACCAGCAAAACCTGCAATGATATAAATGCTGTCGCGCCAAGCTAATAATGGGCTAAAAGCAGCCGCAGATATAGGCCCGATAACCACAATGGAAAACACAAGCCAAATCAGTTTTGATTGCGTTTTACTCAGCACGGTTTTACTCACTTTTTAGACGGGTTTTAAGACGAAATTAGCTTCAAGACTTGTGTCCTTGGAACTTTTCATGACTGGGCGCAGGAATACTGTTTCAAAATCGTCACTGTCATAAGCTAGATGCGCATGCGCTTGACCAAAAGCTGGAACAATCTGCGGCATCTCTAAACGGTAAACGCCGTTGTCATCCGTTAAAGTCGCACCATGGCTTTCCCAATCACTTTCGTAACCTTCGGTCGTATGTGCCCAAATTTGAATACGCTGTCCAGCTAATGGTGAACCATCACCTGCCTTGCGCACTGTGCCAGACATCCAAAAGCCACCGCCTCCGATACGGTCAACAATGGGAGCGCCTGAAAGATAATTATTTGCGCCACCGCGCATTGTTTTTGTTGGTGCTAAACCAGCAGCACGCGCTGGAATAGCGAGCGTTGATAAACCGCTTGCGGCAACAACACCGGAGGCTGTTAAAAGCGAACGACGGGTCAATGATAACTTAGGCATTGTGGCACCTCTTTGTGGTTTAATTTTTCTACGATCTGGGAACAAAAATAGATCATAACTGGGCCAAAACTATGACAATTTTTCATCTAACACAAACCACAAAGTCGTGAACAATGCCTCGTTATTGCTTGTTACTATCCGCCTTCATAGTTTCAAATTTAAGCCCCTTTGCAGTTCGGTTCGCAAACCCTTTCCAATGGCTATGTTCAGGTTTTTCTCGACCGTCATCATTTTTGGCCCAAACACCGTCATTGGAGCGATCTACTAAATCAAGATATACATCCATATCTTGATCACCGCGCAAATATTTCTCCAACCAAACTGTGACAAAATGTTGAGAGATGTTGTTCATGCGCACTGTATCCCAAACGGCATCTGTGTAGTGTTCTGAAATATCGAATTTCAATTCTTCGTCATAACGAAATGCTTCTTTGGGTGCAGGTATCAGTGCACCCGCATTATGGTTGGCGTTTTCAAAAGTTAGCAAAGCTCGGTCTGTATTGATAGACTGCTCCCAAATGGCACGCGTACCGTTTTCATAGCCTGACACATCATCGACAGAGCCTGCGATGAAGAACATGGGGCTGGTTATACCTTTTAAGGTGTCTTGATCCCAAAAGCCTGTATTCATGCCCCAAAGTGCAAATGCAATTGCGGTTTTAAACCGTGCATCTGATAGCGCATTGTGCGTATCTGAGCCCGACAAATGAACAGATAAAGTCCCATGAGGGCCACCCCAAGCGTAATCAACTGATGTTTGCGTAACCCCGCCACCCATGGCAATGACGGCGCCATATCCTCCCATCGAATACCCAATAAGCGCAGACTTAGATGCATCAACTAAACCATTTAAGAATGAACCAGCATCATCGCTCAAGCGCGCGATTTCATTTAGGGTGAAAAGCTGATCCAACGGTCGATTAACGAGCGTTGAGCCAAATGCACTTTGTGTGCGGTAGGTGGAATCTGTATGATCAATTGATGCAACCACATACCCCTTTGAGGCTAAGTTTTCAGCCAAATGCGAAAGCAAAAATCGATTTCCTGGATAACCATGAGAAATAATAACAAGTGGATGTCCCTGCCCTTTGGGTTCTGCATTGCGAACAGCTTTTCCTTCCAGCGCTACGTCTGTTTTGCCATCGCGCAAAAAGACGTTGAGAATTTTCACGCCTTTTAAATCAGCTTCAGCAGGATACCAAACTTCTAATTTTAGCTTTCGATCATACCGTGGCAGTGATGTTGGTTTTTCCACCTTTGGATCTATCTTCAAAATATCCACTTGATTGAGATTGATAATCTCAAGCGTTCGCACACCGATAGCAAATGTTCCATAGGCGGCCAACTCAGGTGCATCTGGGCGTTGTCGATCTATTCGATTTTCGGCCAATGCAAATTCACTCCAAGATGTAAGGCATAAAAGAACACCTAATATGTACCGTTGAATTTTTCTAAAATCTACCATCATTTGATCCTTGATTTTCTTGCAATAATTTAAGCGGGAAATAAGACGCAAGGAAGACTATTTATAGGAAAGATTAAATTCGTTTATCATCAGAACTATTGGTGTTTTGAACAGGTTTATTTGGTTGATTTTGCCCTTCAACTGCCAAACAATTGTGTAAATAAGTATAATCACGTGTCGCGATAGCGCACGATGTGCCCAATGAATGAGAAAAAACATGGAAAACTATGCGCGTTTAATGTTTACCCAAGCAGTGCAGGACTTGCAGGAAGCTGAGGGTACGAAACTCAAATACGAAACATTTTATCCGCACAGAACACAAGAAACCCTATCAGAAGATGATATTGCTTTTATCAAGCAACGAAATAGCTTTTATATCGCTTCGGTTAACTCAGATGGCTGGCCATATGTTCAGCATCGGGGCGGTGCACGCGGGTTTGTACATGTTGCTGGTCCCTCCCAGATTGCTTGCGCGGACTACCTTGGCAACAAACAATTCATCTCAATGGGGAACCTTCAAAATGACCCGCGCGTTTCGATTTTCTTTATGGATTATTTGAACAGACGACGGCTAAAAATTCAGGGCAAAGCAACGCTCGTTGATGCAACAGAGGTTGATGATGCGCTTCTTGCTCAACTTGATCAACGCGCAGCCCCTGCGGAGCGGGTTCTGCAAATCGATATCGTCGCTATGGATTGGAATTGTCCAAAATATATTCCAACCCAAATCCCCGAAGATATGATTGAGCAGATTTTTGGCCCTGAAATTCAGAAACTTCGTTCAGAAAATGGGGCATTGCGTGAGGAGATTGCTCGATTAACGAGCGACAATTAAATTTACCGATCAACAACCGATAAAAAACAAGCATTGTGTCCACAACCGCAGGCCTAGACACTTGCTAAAACCATGAATATCCAATTATATACTCTGAAATGTGTTTTTTTCGTGCCCTCTGTTGGTTCGATGCGGGGATGGGGATTAGCTGAACTCAACTTTGGCGCCATTTGGCTGTCTGATGAGTGAGTTGTAAGTAGCAGATAAATGACAAAAAAAGAATCGAATATTGTCGAAGGTGTTAGTTCCTGGCCATGGTATTGGAATTATTTAAAAGATTCCTACACATGCCTCAATCAAATATCAGAAAAACACGGCAAAGTTTTTGTGATGGGAAACCCAGTTCCCTTTGGTGGTAAAGGGCGACGTCATGTATTTGCATTTGGCGAAGAGGCCAATCGAACAGTTCTCTCTCAAACCGATGTTTTTAGATCTGGTGGTCAAGTTATCAGAGGCCAAAAAGGTTCCGCCCATCAAAGGTTGCGGATGGGTGTGTTTGCGATGAATGGCGAAAAACATCGCCAGCACCGTAAATTAATGCAGCCACCATTTGCCAAAGTAGCGGTCAACTCTTACGTGACATCCATTGCCGGATTGATAGATCAAGTGTTCGATCAGTGGGAAACTGATCAACCGTTTGATATGTATGTTGAGACAACAAAACTGTCGAATTGGGTTGCTGCGCACATATTATTTGATCATGACGATTTCGACAGCTCCACACAAATGTGCAATTTGATCAATCAATGGATCGACTTGGATGTAAAGGCTCGCAAATCTTCTATCGTTGCATTTGATATCCCTGGCACATCTGGTGCCCCTCTTCTGCGTCAAGCCGAAGTTGTTGAAGCGGCCATGCATAAAATGATCAATGCAAAACGACAAGAAGCGGCTCCAAGCAAGGATGTATTATCGATCCTTGTTCATGCCGCAAAAGCTGAAAATTCTGATTTAACTGATGACGACCTGAGCGCTCATGCGGTTATTTTGCATGCTGCGGCGTTTGTAACAACTGCAACGGCGCTTGCCTGGGCAATGTATCTAATTGCTCAAAACCCCAAATTCGCA
>CAJQOR010000360.1 GCA_905479965.1 uncultured Rhizobiaceae group bacterium
CGCTGCTAATGCTGCTGTTCCTTTTGGGATTGGGTGCACCTCGGTTATTAAATGTCGATATCGATCCATGGTATGCAGCAAGCATCGCGCTGACTGTTTATGCAAGTGCCTATATCGCAGATGTTTGGCGCGGCGCTATCCAATCACTTCCTGTTGGTCAGTGGGAAGGCGGAAAAGCCCTCGGATTTAAGTTTTTCAAAGTACTTCGCCTGATTATTTTCCCGCAAGCCTTTAAGATATCTATTCCGCCAACAGTTGGATTTATGGTGCAAATCATCAAAGCAACGTCACTTGCCTATATCATTGGTTTTCATGATTTGATGGCGATTGGCAAACGCTGGGCAAACGCGCCTGTTGATGGCACTGAACCCTTCATCATTTTCCCTCTCATGGCGTTGATTTATTTTGGGCTTTGTTTTCCCCTGGCGCAGCTTGCGCGCCGCTTGGAAGCCAGAGCCAGTCTTCCCGGTCACACATCCTCTGCCAAACCCTAGCTGAACACAAAGGAGATACCTATGTTCAAAAAACTAAAACTTATATTGTCGGCCGCAGCAATTATTGCTGTCGGAACCGTTGGTCACGCCAATGCCGAGCTATCTGATATTTTATCAGGGGGCACCATCAAAATCGCCATACCTGAGAATTTCCCACCTTTCGGATCTTTAGGTGCAGAAGGTGAATATGAAGGCTACGATGTTGATGTTGCAAAGCTGATTGCTGAAGATTTGGGTGTGGAGCTTGAATTGGTTCCCGTCACATCAAAGCAACGAATTCCATTTTTGGAAACAGATAAGGTTGATTTGGTGATCTCTTCCATGGGCGCTAATCCTTCACGGGCGAAATCAATTTGGTTCTCATCAGCCTATGCGCCTTTCTTTTCGGGTGCGTTTGCAAAATCTGATGTGGAAATTTCATCTGTTGCTGACCTTGCTGGAATGAAAGTTGGTCTGACAGGTGGCACGCTTGAAGATTTGGAGATCACTGACACAGCACCTGAGGGAACTGAGATCATTCGATTTGGCGACAATGCGGCGTCTTTGTCGGCGTTCTTGTCTGGTCAGGTTGATGTTTTAGTAACAGGTAACACGGTTGCTGCAAAACTATCTGCGGATAATCCAGACCTTTCGATTGAAACGAAGTTTATCATCAAGGAATCACCTGCATTTATGGGGTTAAAGAAGGGTGATATTGATTTACTGCAGTGGGTCAATGTTTTCATTCTGCATAAAAAACTTGGTGGTGATCTCAACACAATGTCGGAGAAGTGGTTGGGCCAGAAACTACCACCTTTGCCAAGCCTATAAATTAGATTTTAAGCCCTTTGCATCGCGCAAGGGGCTTTTAATTATGCTATGAAGCATATCATGGATATTAGGCCTGCTACCCAATCTGAATTTGAAACGGTTACGGCTTGGGCTGCCGATGAAGGTTGGAACCCCGGGCTTAAAGATCTTGATGCTTTTTATACAGCCGACCCTGAAGGGTTTTTAATCGGCATTTTTGATGGGGATATTGTTGGTTCAATTTCAGTCGTCAAATATGGTGCCGACTATGGATTTTTAGGGTTTTATATTGTTCACCCAAAATATCGCGGCAAGGGTTTTGGCCTGCAAATTTGGAACGCTGGCATGGCCCGTCTGGCGGGGCGAACAATAGGTCTTGATGGCGTTGTCGAGCAGCAGGATAATTATCGCAAAAGCGGGTATAAATACGCTTATGATAATATTCGCTATCAAGGGATAGTTTCTGAATCACATTTATCATCTTTGGAAACGGCACATCTTGCACTTGAAATAAAAGTGGTGACGAAAAATGATGTTGAGCAACTCTCGGACTTGGATAAGAATTGCTTTGGCGCTGAACGTGGGAGTTTTCTCCACAGTTGGCTGAGTGATGAAAAACTGGAATTTCGCCAAAGTATGATGGCTATGAATGATGGATTGACCACAGGGTTTGGTACAATTCGAAAATGTATTGATGGTTATAAGATCGGGCCGTTATTCGCAGAAGACCTTCCAACTGCAAAACAATTGCTTGGTGCACTTATTGATGGGATCCCACCTTCGTCTTTAATCACGCTTGATGTACCAGAGCCAAACGCGCAGGCAGTTATGCTTGCCGAAGGGCTCGAGCTAGATCCTGTGTTTTCAACAGCCAGAATGTATCGTGGTATTCCGATGAGCGTTAAAATTGAACAGATTTTTGGAATTACTACTTTTGAGCTTGGCTAATGATATGGTTGATTTAATCTGACATTTTTCTGATTAAAATGCTAAAAAATTGAGCAGTAAAACAGCTTGACACTAAATTAGTCAAACCATAGTCTCGCTATGATTTTAATTTATAGGAGCAGCTTTATGTCTAAAAATAAAAACGGTATTCACCTATCTCGTCGGACGGTGCTTGCATCCGGTTTGGCGCTAGGGGCGGGCGCATTTATGCCAATGGCACGTGCAATGGGCCCTATTAAAGTTGCTGGCATTCACGGCTCTCCTGTTGAAAACGCTTGGAACTCTGTCCTTCATAAAGCGCTTCAGGATGCAGCTGCAGAAGGTGCGATTGAATATGTATTTTCGGAAGGTGTTTCCGGCACAGACTATCCCCGCGCAATGAGTGAATATGCTGAGCAGGGTGCAAAATTGATTATTGGTGAAACTTTCCCAGTTGAAAAACAGGCGCGCACAGTGGCTGCCGACTATCCGGAAACAGCGTTTGTGATGGGCTCAAGCGGTACATTCTCAGGGGATAATTTTGGAACCTTTGGAACATGGAATTTTGATGGCGCTTACCTTGCTGGCATGCTGGCTGGTAAGATGACAAAATCCAATATTGTTGGTTCCGTTGGTGCGATCCCGATCCCTGAAGTTAACATGCTTATCAATGCATTTGCTGCTGGCGTGAAAGCTGTGAACCCTGAGGCAAAACACCTAACGAGCTTTATTGGCACATTCTTTGATCCGCCAAAAGCACGTGAAGCTGGTCTTGCGCAAATCGATGCAGGCGCGGATATATTATTTGGTGAGCGCATTGGTACAGCTGATGCAGCCAAGGAACGTGGCATTATGTCCATCGGGTCTTTGATCGACTACACATCTCGCTATCCTGATACGGTCTTTGCAAATGCATTGTGGAATTTCCGTCCAATCTTAAATGCAGCTATTGCTGACGTGACTGCAGGCAAGCCTGTAGGCCGCGATTACACATCATATGGATTGATGAAAGAAGGTGGCAGCGATATCACATATGTGAAAGGTGTGGCACCTGCGGATATTGAAGCAGAAATGGAAAGTGTTCGTGCTCAAATTAAAGCTGGAACCTTTGATGTTCCGCAAAATATGGACGAGCCAACTTAAGTTTAATGCAAGCCGATGCAACTGCACTTGCTGACGCAATTCGCAGTCGTAAAATAACTGCAAGCGAGGCTATGTCAGCCTCGCTTGCTAAACTTAAAGATAATGAATTCTTAGGTTCGATCGTTGCTGCATATCCCGAACAGGGCATGCAGGCAGCGCAGGATATTGATCTAAGCCTTCAAGATAGCTCGGTCAAAGACAATGCCGTTTTTTGCGGTGTCCCAACCTTAGCAAAAGATTTAGGTGGTCCTTTTAAAGGTTTTCCTGTTCGCGCTGGGTCGTGTGTTGTTCCTGCTTTTGAAGGTTTGGATTCAGAACTGGCCGAGCGATTTCGCATGGCGGGATTATGTTGTTTTGGCACCACAACGAGCCCTGAATTTGGTTTGTCTTTAGCGAGCGAACCGGTCATCGGTCCTTTATGTCGTAATCCCTTAAACCCAGATTTATCTGCGGGCGGTTCTTCCGGTGGTGCAGCGTCCGCAGTTGCGTCAGGAATTGTAGCTATTGCTCATGCGACAGATGCGGGGGGATCTATTCGCGTGCCCGCAGCGTGTTGTGGTCTTGTAGGGTTAAAACCCACCCGCGGTACGATACCTTCAGGTCCCCAATTTACCAATCATTTAGCAGGTATTGCCAGCGAATTAGCCGTGTGCCGATCCGTGCGCGATACCGCCAATATATTTCATGCCGTTTCAGGAGATGTGAAAGGGCCATATCCGGCAATGGAACCTTTAGAATTTTGCGAAAAAAAATTACGCATCGGAATGCTGCTTGAAACGGGTATGCAGTATCCCACCATAGATGACAGATTAGAAGCGGTGCAGGGAGCGGGCCGATCTTTGGAAGCTGATGGACATGAAGTTATATCGGTGAATTGGGCGCAAGTTGAACATATGGTCCAGGAATGCGCGAGCATATTTGCGGGTATTATTGCGACTAATCTTGCCGAATTGGAGCAATCCACTGATTGGGATTTTTCAAGATCGGAGACGGTTACACAAGCGGCCATTGAAAAAGGGAAGTTGATCAGCGGTGTTGAACTTTGGCAACTTATGAACCGAATGGTTTTGGTCAGTCGTGAATTGTGGCAACTATTTGAGGGTTTTGATTGTTTGCTGACGCCTATGTTGTCAACAGCGCCCAAGCCAATTGGTTCTTATCCCTCTGATCATTCTGATATCGATTTACATTTTGATCGTATGACGGCTTTTTCACCTTTAGCGACGCTTGCCAATGTGTCGGGGTTCCCCGCTATAACCATGCCTTTTGGGGCTGATGGGAACGGGCTTCCCCTCCCCATTCAGTTTTTGGCGCCAATGGGCTGTGAGAAGCTTCTTCTTAGTCTTGCCGCCCGAATGGAAACTGAGTTACGCTGGCAACCTAAATTCCCTATCGCCGGATTGGATCGATGACAGAAAATGCACTTGAAATATCTGGTGTGAGCAAAAGTTTTGGTGACAACCTTGCCAATGACAATATTTCGCTGACCCTTGCCAAGGGTGAGATTGTTGCGCTTCTCGGTGAAAATGGCGCCGGTAAAACCACACTAATGAATATCCTATTTGGGCATTATGTGCCGGATGTGGGAAGCGTATCGGTAATGGGAAAACAATTGCCGCAAGGTAAGCCGCGCGAAGCTATCCGCGCTGGCATTGGTATGGTCCACCAGCATTTTTCACTCGCGCCAAATCTTACTGTGCTTGAAAATGTTATCACAGGTACGCAAGGGATCTGGTCCTTGGCGACGGATGAAAAAACTGCACGCCAGAAGCTCTTGGATATCTCACAACGTTTTGGTCTGATCGTTGATCCAGATGCGCGTTTAGGTGATTTGTCCGTTGGTGAACAGCAACGTGTAGAGATTTTAAAAGCACTATATAATGATGCACAAATTTTGGTTCTAGATGAGCCGACTGCCGTGTTGACCAATATTGAAGCAGAGCAGATGTTTTCCACCTTAAAGGATATGGCCAAGCAGGGGTTATCGCTTATTTTCATATCTCACAAATTGGATGAGGTGATGGCAACTGCGGATCGAATTTTCGTGTTGCGCGGAGGTAAATCCGTGGCAGAGCGCCAGGTTGAAGAAACAAATAAGTCTGAGCTTGCTGAATTAATGGTCGGACGCGAAGTTAAACGACCTGTGCGTGAAGCATCAAAGCCGGGAGATGTGATTTTAAATGCGCGCGGAATATCTGTTCTACAAGGTGGTGTTGAACGGTTAAAGAACGTCGATTTTCATGTTCGTGAAGGTGAAGTATTGGGCATCATTGGGGTGTCTGGCAATGGTCAAGCAACACTAGCACAATTGCTTAGTGGCACGGCAAAACGATCAAAGGGCAGTGTATCGTTATTTAACGAAGACGTGGGTGATTTAACAGTTCCCGCGGTCGTCGAGCTTGGCATCGGGCGAATACCCGAGGATCGAAACCATGAAGGTGTCATTGGCGAGATGGCTATTTGGGAAAACGCTATTCTTGAGCGTATTTCCGAATTTTCCAAAAACGGATTGGTTGATCGAACAGCGGGTATGAAGTTTGCAGATGAGGTTATCGATGCTTTTGATGTGCGCGGTGCAACACCGACAAAACGCATAAGATTGCTCTCAGGTGGCAATATGCAAAAGCTCATATTGGGCCGAAATCTACTTAAACAGCCACGACTTTTACTTGCAGCTCAACCCGCTCGTGGGCTTGATGAGGGGGCTGTGGCGGCAGTGCATGAACGGATTTTAAATGCGCGAAAAGATGGAGCGGGTGTGATCTTGATATCGGAAGATTTGGATGAAGTTTTAGCACTTGCTGATCGCATACAAGCTATTGTTGGCGGACGGCTGTCCCCAAGCGTAAGTGCAGAAGATGCCGATGCACGTAAGATGGGATTAATGATGTCTGGTGAATGGTCAGATCAGGAGGGGGCATTATGAG
>CAJQOR010000361.1 GCA_905479965.1 uncultured Rhizobiaceae group bacterium
GTTCATCTTCAACACAGATCTATTGTTAATTGATGTCACACTTACCCAAGGTATACTGGTCTTCATTGTCGCCTCCATAGCCATATTGGTGTTCACCGCGGGCACCATGGGTTGGTTTGTTACAAAAAGCCGTATTTATGAAAGTGTTGCGCTGATCTTGATCGCGTTTGTTCTATTTAGACCAGACTTTGTGATGGATAGACTTCAACCTCCATTTACAAGCATTGAGCCTGCTCAATTTACAACAGCGCTCGGGAATGCAAATGCCGGTGATGAGTTGCGTGTGGTCGTTTCTGGCCCTGACTTTGATACTGGAAATAATAAAGATACAACGCTCGTGGTCGCGATCGATGGTGAAGGCAGCGGGGAAGAACGCCTTCAAGCTACGGGATTATTATTGATCCCAGAGGGTGATGTTATGAAAATGGATGAGCCGTCGTTTAGCTCACCATATGCTCAAACACTCGGTAGCTTTGATTTTTATCTTGATGACCCTGTTGTGCTTAAAAGCATTCAGGCACCATCTGAGCAATCTCCAAAAGAATTGGTGTTTATCCCAGCTCTGTTGTTGTTGTTCTTTGTTGGGTGGTTGCAGTCTAGACGTCGTAAATCGGAGCCTGAAACATCCAATGAAAACGCGGGAGAAGTTGCATGAGTAAGTCAGTATTATGTGCCGTTGATATCAGTCATCCTGGCGAAGATGCCAACGTTCTTCAAAAAGCCGCACAACTAGCGGCAATGGACGATGCGCAACTTGATGTGATCACAGTGGTTCCAGACTATGGCACCAGCCTTGTGAGCGGCTTCTTTAGCGAAGAACATCATGATCAAATGATGGAAGAAGCGTCCAAACAGCTCAATGCGCAAGTGACAAACGCATTGGGAACAAATGTAAATGCAAAAGTGCGTCATATCATTGCGTTTGGAAAAACTTATGAAGAGATTTTAAATGCGGCAAGTAAAGCCAAATCTGATCTTATTGTGGTTGGTGCGCATAAGCCTGATTTTGCCGATTATCTATTGGGGCCAAATGCAGCGCGTATTGTGCGCCACTCAAAGTGCTCTGTGCACGTGGTTAGATAATCTGTCGGATGAAATTAAAGAGATGAGATTGGCGGCTTCGGTCGCCAATTTTTTTGTCGTTAGTTAGTTAGTTTTTTTTCTCGAAACCAAATGATCAGTCCTGCAATGATGATGATGACCGCCCCCAATAAATTCCAACGATCTGGCACTTCATCAAATATAAAGAAACTCCATATGGTTAAATAAATGACGAATGAATAGCCAAATGGCATGATTAGATTGGGCGGAGCATAGGACATGGCATTGGTCATAAATTGATGGCCTGCCCAGGCAAAAAATCCAAGACTTAATAATACCACCCACTGGAACTCGGTCGTGGGAGACTGCCATTCCAATAGTGCGAAAGGTATGAGTGCAAACGTGCCTACCAACCCAGCCCAGAATTGCATCGTGTCAGCGGAGACTACGCCAGTTAGTTTTCGCGTGAAGATCGAATAGAGCGCAAATGAAAACGCACCCGCTAAAGAGACAAAGGCCGCCCAATGAAAATCTTCATCGAATGGGCGAATTGCAACAAGAATTCCAATGAAGCCAAGACCAATCGCCATCCATCTAAATTTGCCAACCGGTTCTTTTAGGATTGGCCAAGATAGGGCGCAAATTATGATTGGTGCAGAGAACAGAATTGTTGCCGTGAGCGATAGTGATAGATATTGAATGGCTATGAAATTCGCCACTGTTGCAAACATTAAACATGCGCCCCTGATGATAACCAATATAAGTTGTTCGCACCTAAAAACACTCCAATCAAATCCGTTTTTTCCAAAAATGCCAACTGAAATAACAAAATGTACGAAGTAGCGCATGAACGCCAATTGCAAGGCGGACAAGCCAATTACTCCCAACCATTTGGAGCCGGTATCAACGAAAGAGAAGAAAAAATTTGCAACCAATATCATCACGATGCCAAGTAATGGACCGCGTGCTGGGAGGCGAAGAAAGCGCATGCTCATGACTATACGGCTTTTGCTTGTGGCTCTTGGGAAATCAAAGGCTTAACGGATTGGTTTATGAGATCAATTAAGCGCATAGCCTCAATGCCATCCCAACCATTGCACTTTGCTTTTGTTTCGGTGTTATGAATTAAGTTTGTAAAGTGCGTAAGTTGCTCATAAAGCGGTTCTACATTGTGCGTTTGGTCTATTTGTGATTTGAGCGGTCTTGACCAATCTCCTATTTGATTTTCTTTATCAGTCCAAATAGCCATGCCTGGGAATTCTAGCGCGCCCTGCGCGCAGCCAATTCTCCATGAAGATATTCCGGTGTCAGCGATATTGGGGTTCTCATTGCATGCGCCCTCAAAGCTCCAAGGTGTTAGGGCTGCATCACTTAAAATAACGCTTGCCATCATCCCGCTTTCAAAACGAAGTAATACACCTGCGGTATCTTCAACAGCCTGTCCGCGTTGAGTGTTTGATGTCATCGCTTGTATTTCTATAACCTTGCCGAAAATATGTAACAACAAATCTGCTTCATGGATAAAGTTAATTAAAAGCGGGCCGCCATCAGACTTGGTTCGCCATGCGCCTTTCTCAAAGTAATCATCGGGTTTGCGCACAGCCCAAATGATAGATGCCATGACAGGTACGCCAAGCTCTTGTTTTTCCATTATCTGTTTTGTGCGTTCAACAAATGGATGGTATCGACGATGATGACCAATGAGAAGGGGAACCCCAAGCTTATCAAATGAAGACGCCAGCAATTCGGCATTTTTTAGATTGTCCGCAATTGGTTTTTCAATGAGACAAGGAACGTTTTGATTTGCAAAGAACAATCCTGATTTTAAATGATTTGCATTGGGCGTGGCGATAATTGCGCCATCAATATCATCGATTGCTAAATTATTGATATCGTTGTATTTTTTACAACCCAATTCCTCTGCCAATACGCTTGATCCTGGCGCAGGATCAATGATTGCGACCAACTCTGTCATCTCATGGCGCGCCACAAGCTTTGCATGTCGCTCACCAATAAGGCCAGCGCCAACAATGACGATTTTAGCGGGCTTATGTTCATGAAAAAAAATTAACTGTATG
>CAJQOR010000362.1 GCA_905479965.1 uncultured Rhizobiaceae group bacterium
TGTGCATTATCAACTGTCATTTGAGCTTTGGATTTCCAAGCTGCTAATGCGGTTTCGTAGTTGGGGAATATACCAACAACGTCCAAACCTTCAAGGTCGCGAAAATCCATACCTTCGAGACTTTCCAATTCACCGCCAAAAACCAGATGAAGAAGCTGTTTTGATTTTTCTTCTGACATAATTATACCTTTATTAAAGGGTGGAAATTTTGGAGACAAACGCTATCAAGCAAGCTCGAGAGCGTCTTTCATTTTCTCTGTATAGCTGGGGTGTGCGGCAATTAATAGACCATGTCGGGTTTCTGATTTGTTATAAACAACATCTTCCAAATCAAGGTCCACCAATTGAAAACCAGCTTCCTGCACTATTAAGTGTGCTGCAATCATATCCCAATCTCTAGAATTCTTGCGAACATATATCCCATCGGCATAATCTTCAATTAATCCTGCAATACGCAACGCCAGTGAACGCACACCGCCTACTGTTTCAACTTCTTTGACAAAGTCATCGGATACATATTTTGCAACTTCCTGAGGAATAATCACGCGATGGGGCTCGAGCATCATGGTCACAACGTCTGGGTCAACACCAATACCGTTGATAAATGCACCCTGACCGATTGCAGCGGAATAGAGCTTTTCTCTTACTGGTGCAAATAACACCCCATTTATCGGCTTGCTATTTTCAACGATACCGATGGAGATGCACCATTCATCTGTGCCGGCAATAAAAGCCCGCGTGCCATCTATTGGATCCACCACAAACACTTTTTTCGAAGACAAACGTTCGCTGTTATCTTCGGTCTCTTCTGAGAGCCAGCCATAATCTGGTCGCGCTTGAAGCAGCGTTTTCTTCAGATATTCATCAATCTCAAGGTCAGCTTCGCTCACTGGGGATTTTGAAACCCCTTTATACCAAACTTCTGGCTCTTTCTTAAAATGCTTTAAAGCAATTTTCCCAGCTTCAAGCGCAATTGTTTCGATCAATGATTGATCATCAAGACTTAAAAATTCAGTTGCCAGCAAGTGTCATTCCTTCAACGGCAATTGTGGGTGCCGCGATTGAGTATTTCGGGTCGATATCATTTGCCAACAAAATACGCTTAAACATATCTTTCAGATTAGACGCAATTGTGATTTCTGATACCGGGAATGTTAGTACCCCGTTTTCAATCCAATAACCAGATGCACCGCGACTATATTCACCGGTGACCATATTCACGCCTTGGCCGATAACTTCGGTGACATATAAGCCCGATTTGACTGAACCAATGAGGTCTTTGGCGCTCATATCACCGGGAGAAACCAACACATTGGTAGACGAAGCTCCAACATTATTGCCAGCGCGCGAACCCCGACCATTGGTTTTTAATTCAAGTTGCTTGGCTAAAGATGTGCTCAAGTACCAATTTTGCAAAACGCCGTCATCAACCATCGTCATCACGTTGGCATCAACACCCTCACCATCAAAAGGGCGCGATGCAGATTTACGTGCAATTTTCGGATCATCGATGATATTGATGCCATCCGGCAAGATTTGCTCACCCATTTGATCCCGCAAGAAGCTTGTCTTTCGCGCTACGGATGCACCATTAATTGCACCAATTAAATGCCCGAAAATTCCGCGAGATACGCGCGGGTCAAACACAATTGTCATATCGCTCGCCGTGGGAACCTGTCGCGGGTTCAAACGCTTAACAGCGCGTTCTGCCGCCGCCAAACCAATAGCATCTGGCGCATCTAAATCTGAATAAAACACGCGCGCATCAAATTCATAATCTCGTTCCATTGCCGTGCCTTCCCCGGCAAGAACGCTCACTGATCTACCAAAACTTGAAACAGAATAACTTCCAGAAAAACCATCTGATGTCGCAAGCACTAATCCGCCCATTCCGCTTGATGCACCAGCACCAAGAGAATTTGCAACACCATCGACCGCCATTGCACTTTCTTCCATAGCAAGCGCTGCATCTGTCATTTCATTTGATGACACCTCAGTTGCATCAAACAGATCAAGGTCGATGACCTCGTCGACCAAATCTTCTTTATTTGCCAAGCAAACATAGGGATCTTCTGGCGAGACTTTGGCCATTGCGACAGCGCGTTCTGCCAATTGATGATCATCGCCACCTTGGCCCGCGCTCACGGAAGCAACTTTATTGCCAACAAATACCCGCAGGCTGAAATCATCGCTCTCAGAACTTTGCGTATTTTCGACCTTTCCGAGACGGACTGAAACTGATTTAGACTTACCGCGCACAACTACCGCATCGGCAGCATCAGCACCGGATTTTTTAGCCGCATCTATTAATTTTTCAGCTCTTTGAAGAAGTTCTTGGGACTGTTTGGTATCTTTCATAGGAATTGGCCTTTCTCTTTGGCCCATGTATGCTTAAATTAGATTCATATCAAGACAAGACAAATCGCATCACAAACTTGTCATAACACTTTATAACGGAAATTAAAGGATGGCGGGCGAAGAAGCCAACTTATTTAGCTATGCTATTGTTCTTCTTGGAAGTGCAGTGATCGCAGCCCCTTTGTTCAAGCGCATAGGGCTTGGCACTGTTTTAGGATATTTAGCTGCAGGGATTGTCATTGGACCCATCACCGGCATTATCGCTGATGGAGAGAAAATTCTGCACTTCGCTGAGCTTGGCGTGGTGCTGTTATTGTTTATTATTGGCCTTGAATTAAAGCCCTCAAGACTATGGCGCATGCGGCGTGATATTTTGGGAATGGGCAGCATTCAGGTTATCGTCACCGCGCTCATTTTGACCGCTCTTGCGAGATTTGTAGCGGGGCAAAACCTCACAACATCTATCGTTATAGGGTTTGCGCTTGCGCTTTCTTCAACAGCCTTTGTGTTGCAAATTTTGGATGAGCGTGGCGATTTAAATCGCATTTATGGACAAAAAACATTTTCGATTTTGTTGTTTCAGGACATTGCGATTGTACCATTAATTGCGATGGTCGCCATTCTGGCGCCTGGCTCTTCAGAATCGAGCGGCATTGCGTGGAACAGCATATTCATTGCAATCATCGCGGTGGTTTTGCTCATCCTTGCAGGACGTTATCTGCTGAACCCCCTGTTTCAAATCATCGCCAGCACAGGTGCAAAAGAAGCGATGATCGCAGCAGCTCTGTTTGTTGTGTTAGCAGCAGGCGCCTTGATGGAATATGCCGGGCTTTCGATGGCGTTGGGTGCATTTCTTTCAGGTGTGATGCTGGCTGAATCTTCATACCGGCATGAACTAGAAGCAGATATTGAACCGTTCCGCGGTATTTTATTGGGTCTGTTTTTTATGGCCGTGGGGCTATCGTTAGACATCGACGTTTTATTTGATAACGCCCTTTTGATCCTCATTGCTGTACCCATTATTTTGGTTGTTAAAGCCAGCGTGATCTATGTTCTGTGCCGAGGGTTTGGTTCCCATCCCAATGAAGCAACTCGTATTGCTGGGATATTGCCGCAAAGTGGCGAGTTTGGGTTTGTGTTGTTTACTGCAGCCGTTACAGCCAATGTTTTAACACAGGCATCTGCATCGATACTGATTGCAATTGTCACGATTACGATGGCGCTTACACCGATCGTGACAAAAATTGCAGATAGCCTCACTCGTGCAACCCATGAAGGTATGGAAGAAAACTTTGACGGGGCTGGATCTGATGTTTTGCTGATCGGCTTCTCACGCTTTGGGCAGGTTGCATCACAAATGTTTCTAACCGGTGGGACAGATGTCACTATTTTAGATCAATCAGCGGAACGCATTCGCAACGCCCGCAACTTTGGTTTCCGCATCTATTTCGGCGATGGTAAACGCAAAGACGTTTTGCGCGCAGCGGGCATTGAACGCGCAAAAATCGTCGCCATATGTACCAATGAACGCGAGACAACAGATAAAATTGTCGATCTCATCCGCTCAGAATATCCAGAGGCAAAGATTTTTGTTCGCTCATATGATCGCGCGCATACACTTGCGTTGCGCGCAACGGGAGTTGACTATGAGATTAGAGAGACCTTTGAGTCTGGCATTGAATTTGGTCGGAAAACACTTGAAGCACTTGGGTTAAGCGAGCAGGTTTCACTTGAAATTGCCGAAGAGGTTAAGCGTCGCGATGAGGCGCGACTTGCCTTACAAGAGGCTGAAGGTTTAACGGCAGGTGTGCATCATGTGCTGACCAAACCGGTTAAACCTGAACCGTTGATTGAACCAAGAGCTGATAACGCAGAAGGTGAAAAGTTTTGAGTGAAAAAGCAAAATTTGTAACGGGCTCAACTATGCGTCACGTTATCAATATGACAGCAACAGGTTCTATCGGACTTGTTGCCGTTTTTTTAGTTGATGCATTTAATCTGTTTTACATCTCGCTTTTGGGCGAAGATCAACTTGCCGCTGCGATTGGTTACGCAGGGACCTTACTTTTTTTCACGATGTCATTGAATATTGGACTATCAATTGCAGCAACCGCGTTAACTTCGCGAGCATTGGGTGCAGGCGATAGACCAGAAGCACGGGCACTCGCGGGTGCTTCCATGGTTTATATGTTCGTTAGTGCATTG
>CAJQOR010000363.1 GCA_905479965.1 uncultured Rhizobiaceae group bacterium
TGAGATCATCACTTCAGTTCGTTTTGAAGCGCCAGAAAAAGCAGCTTATGCTAAGTTTCCAAATCCTGCATCCCGCTATGCGATGGTTGGTGTCTTTGCAGCTCAAACGTCTAATGGCGCTCGTGTTGCTGTTACTGGAGCCGGTGCTGATGGGGTCTATCGTCAATCAGAAATGGAAGCTGCATTAGACGGGTCTTGGAGCGCGGACGCTTTGGCAGATATTCATGTTTCCTCTGATGGATTGTTATCAGATATCCATGGTGATGCTGCTTATCGTGCAAACCTTGTTAAGGTTATGGCTGGTCGCGCAGTTGCCAGTGCATAATCTAAAAAGAAATATCCCCGAAGCATTGGTTTCGGGGATATAATAACTAATGACCAAATCACTTTCTATACCTTTACCTAAATCCATAGATGCCACGCTTCATCTGTTGCGCGAACATAATTATGTATGTGATCGCAGTTTGGCTACACTGACCTTTTTGTCACTTGAATTGGACCGCCCTATATTTTTAGAAGGTGAAGCCGGTGTTGGTAAGACAGAGCTTGCAAGAACACTTGCAGCAGCGCTGGGTCGTGATCTTATTCGATTACAATGTTATGAAGGTTTGGATGCGACGACTGCAGTTTACGAATGGAACTTCGCCGCGCAAATGCTTGCCATGAAGCAAGGTGAAACTGGCGTTGATATCTATGATCAACGCTTCCTCATCAAGCGGCCATTATTGCAGGCAATGGGGCAGCATGAAAATGGACCACCAGTTTTACTTATTGATGAGATTGACCGAACAGATGCGCCTTTTGAAGCTTTCCTTCTTGAAGCTTTATCAGATTATCAGGTAACTATTCCAGAAATTGGCACCATAAAAGCGCCAGCACCTCCAATCGTCATTTTAACATCAAATCGCACGCGCGAAGTGCATGATGCACTTAAACGCAGATGCCTATATCACTGGGTGGATTATCCTGATTTCGACCGTGAATTGGAAATCATAACATCACGTGTTCCCAAAGCTGCTGCGAGTTTAAGTCAAGAGATAGTAGGTTTTGTTCAGACCCTGCGCGAAGAAAACCTCTTTAAAAAACCTGGACTTGCCGAAACAATTGATTGGGCGAGTTGCCTGGTTGCGCTTGATGTTGTGGCTCTCTCGCCTGACGTTATTTCAGATACGATTGGTGCTGTTCTGAAATACCAAGATGATATTGCAAAACTTCAAGGATCGGAGGTTAATCGTATTTTAGAGGCCAGCAAGGCCAAGTTACCAGCAAGGCCAAGTTAAATGTCTACAGCTAATCCAAATACATGTGTGTTTGATGATACTGACGGGCGCTTAGTTAATAACATCATTTATTTTTGCCGCACGCTTCGGCGCGCTGGGGTTCCTGTTGCGCCTTCGCAGATAAAAGACTTAATCCGTGCGGTGGAAGTTGTTGGGTTTTCGAAAAAATCTGATTTTATGGACACACTACGCGCCTGTCTTATTACCCGGCCTGAACACTCGGAAGTGTTTGAACAAGTTTTTAATTTGTTTTGGCGAGATCCTGAATTCATCAATAAGATCATGCAAACGTTACTGCCCTTTGCTCAAAACAAACAGGACGAGGCACCTAAACCCAAAGCCGCTGAAAATAGAGCTGCGGACGCGATGACCGATCCTATGCAGAAGAATTTGCAAGAACATGCCAAAACAACGGAAGAACTTGTCCTTGATGCACAATTTAGTTTTTCTCAAAATGAGCGCATCGCGGCGATGGATTTTGAACAGATGAGCAATGCTGAAGTTGTGGATGCTGAACGCGCCATTGCGCAGTTGGATTTTAAAGTACCAAAAACATATTCGCGTCGATATAGGACAAGCGCATTGGGTCAGCGTATAGATATACGCAGCACATTACATCATTCCCGACGAAGTGGTGGTGAGCTTTTAAAGCTTGTTAAAAAACGCCGGATAGAACGGAAGCCTGATTTGGTTTTTCTGTGCGATATTTCAGGTTCTATGTCGACTTATTCACGCATGATCATGCATTTCGTCTATGCCATTTCCAACCAATCTGCAGGGCATAAAAACTGGTCAAGCGTCCATGCATTTACATTTGGCACACAGCTTACAAATATCTCTCATCCTATCAAGGGAGATGATCCCGATGTTGCGTTAAATAACATTGGGAAAAACGTAACGGACTGGGATGGTGGTACGCAAATCGGCAGCAATCTTGAACAGTTTAATATAAAATGGTCCCGCCGTATTTTAAAATCGGATACGGTTGTGATTTTGGTCACGGATGGTTTGGAACGGGGTAATATTGAGCTTTTAGAAACTCAACTTGAACGCCTGAAATTGTCTTCTGATCAGATCATTTGGTTGAACCCGCTACTGCGGTTTGATGCGTTTCAACCTCTTGCGCAAGGTATCAGAGCCATCAAAAAACATACATCAAGATTGGTCAGCTGCCACAACATCAACTCGCTGGCAAATCTGTCCTCGGTCATTTCTGGTAGGCGGATTTGAGGTATATGCTTGATTAGGTTTTAGGGCATTTCTGCGATCGTTCATTAGTGCGACATATGTTTTAACATATGTGCAGATTTATCGGCTTTTGGATTGAAGAATACGCGATGCTTTTTCATTCGTTGTATTTTGCGGTAACACTTGCTAGACGCATCTACATAATTTCTACATATTGAATACTTAGTCTGCTTTTAACCAAAATATTTAGTCGCAATATTGGGAATTTTCCTCATGAGATTTTTAGATCGACATACTGTTTTTCGTTGTTGTTTAACATCCGCAATAACGTTTGTTATTGGGGTTGGTTTTAGCCCGGTGAACGCCCAAGCCCATGACGAGCACAATCATTGCCAAGCGGTCAAAAAATCTGTTTTAGAAGCTGGTTTTGACGATAAAGTCACGGTGACTTGCGAGAGTGGGAAAGCCATTATTTCATCGGATACCTATCCAGATCACGAGCTTATGACGGGTATTGTGGGGACAAATGAGCAGGTGCCAGTGCCTGGGCAATACGATGCTCCTATTCCGCTTAGTCCTCAATTGGGTAATACGCCGAAAACACGCGATTCTTCATTAGGCGTCGCCATCAATGGTGTGCCCATTTTTGATTATACTGGTGGTGGTGAGATGTCTGAAAGTGATCTTTATCACCATCAAGCACAGCACGACACATTGATCACGCAACAGCTTGATGTGTGTGGCGGGCATGCTGGGCGCGGAGATGATTATCATTATCATGTTGCGCCAAAATGTATGATTGAAGAAATGGAAAACGCCGGACCAGACGCGATTATTGGTTGGGCATTTGACGGGTTTCCCATTTATGGCGATACCAATCCAGATGGTAGTGAAATCTTAGAAGGTGCATTGGATG
>CAJQOR010000364.1 GCA_905479965.1 uncultured Rhizobiaceae group bacterium
AATACAGATCAATCCCAAAAGGTTGCGATATCGCTTTAAGCTCAAAATCAGCATAAACCCTAAATTCGGCATTCTCGGTAGGTTCTAATTCAAGTGCATTTTCTGGCGCGCAGGCAATGGCGGGTGAGATTGCCGCAATAAAAATCGCCGCTATACTGACAGCGAAAACAGATAACTTGCTCATCTTGATGCAATCATCGCTTCCGCATTTTCATAAGCGATTTTGCGCGCCAACTCGTTAGGTAAATCTGATAACCAATCGCGACTAAAATCAGCATGCTCACCCACATAATACCAGCGTTCTGGTGCAAATGTGTCACTACCAACCATGAAACGATCTGGATAGTTGGTAAATACCTTTCGCCAATCAGGATCAACACCTTCGCCGTCAGCCATATCTGAGCGATAGGCAAGATCAGCCCAAAGATTTGGATATGTTGCGAGCGCGTCAGCAACTTCTTCCGGTTCGTCAAAACCAGAATGCGCCCACAAAACGCGTGCCTCTGGCCATGTGTCGAATATCAAATCGACGGCCTTTCTGTCGCCGTGGTGATGCAACAACAAATTCCGTTCTTTTGCCAGTTCAATGAGGCGTTGGATCACTTTGGTGTTGATATCATCACCATAGGCAAGAAATTCGCCAATCGCTTCGTATTCAAATTGCGCCAATCGGTCTTCTAAATAGTCTATGACTTTTGGGTCATTCATCCATGTGCCAATTGCACCGCGACGTTTATAAGGTCGAAGGGCAGGGACAACGATATCAGGTGCGGCGGCTTTGAGCTTTTGTGTGCCATCATCATCTGAACTTGACACAAGAGCTTTTTTAACGCCTGCATCACGCAATATTTTGACAATTTGTTCTGTTGGAATTTGCAATGCTGCATCGTGGCTATAGTGCATATGGGCATCAAATATTTTGAGCTCTTCAGCTTTCACTGAAACACTGCCCAATAAGATGAGCATAGAAATTAGTTTAACCAACATTTTACTTTCCCTTTAAAACCGAAAAAGCCCCCAGCAATAGTATTCACCATACACGCAAGAAAAGAAAGTGCATTTGGTGTTGCTTCAGGCGCGATTAATTTTATTACGCAAAAATACGCATTTCGGTTTGGCTAAAAACGAGGCTTGCAGGAATAAGCCTAATAGGCATTTAGCGTTGGCCCACGGCTAACCAAGCGCCAAGACTGATCAAAGTGCCCCCAAGGGCACGATCTAGCCACAAACCAAAATTTGGCTGATCTCGCAAAGTTATTGTCAATTTATCCGCAAGCACAACGAAAAGCGGTTCAATAAAGGCTGATACCGCTAAAATGAGTGTGCCATGGAGCGCAAGTTGCATCCAAATAGGGCCAGCGCCTTCGACTACAAATTGCGGCAAGAACGCTAAGAAGAAAACAGCGATTTTAGGATTAAGCGCGGAGACGACGGCACCTTGAACAAAAACTTGCCGCATGGGACGCGCGGGTTTGCTCATATCTGGTGAAAAGGTCGAATTGCCGTTTGATCGCAAGGCTGAAATCCCAAGCCAAATGAGATAGATTGCCCCACACCATTTGACCAACGTAAACGCCGTTGCCGAGGTCGCTAAAATTGCGGTGAACCCCAAAGCTGCCGCAAAGACATGCACCATTGTGCCGGCCCATGTACCAAACATGGCTGCAAATCCAACGCGCTTGCCGCCTCGGATCGAATGGCTAATCATATAGGCAATATCTGGCCCTGGTGAGATATTGAGCAAGATTGCAGCGGTTAAAAACGCGGTCCAATGTAAAAGCGAATAATCAAACATGATGCCTTGATAAAATAGATTAGATCATTCGCCAAATGAAAAATAATGATCATTTCATCGATAATATTGACGTGTGTTTGCCATAGTCATTTGCTATCTACAAAATGACTTTTCAAATATTGGATGTGGCCATGAAATTAAATTATCACGTTGTCGATGTGTTTACCCAAATACGGTTTGGCGGCAATCCATTAGCCGTGGTTTTGGGTGCTGATGAACTATCCACGGATCAAATGCAAACCATTGCCCGCGAATTTAATTTTTCAGAAACGAGCTTCGTGCTTGCCCCAAAAGACGAGACAAACACTGTACTTGTTAGAATTTTTACGCCTAATTCTGAAATGGATTTTGCTGGCCACCCCAATGTCGGAACATCTTATGTTCTTGCAAATTTAGCCAACGGGGCACCACAAAACTTGGTGTTTGAAGAGCGTGTGGGTTTGGTTGAGGTCAATGTGGCATATACTGAAAATGGTGACGTTGAAACCACAGCCATCACATCGCCTATGCCGCTTTTAAAAGGTGCAGAATATAATCCTATTGATGCAGCAAGAGCACTTTCTCTTGAAGCTGAGGATATTAAAACCACGCACCATGTGCCCCAACATGTTAGTGTTGGCGCAAATTTTGTGGTTGTTGAACTTTGTTCCCGCAAAGCGCTCAAAGACTTACGTTTAAACGAATATGCAGCCCGTGCTATGGTCGGTGAGGGAGAAGCAAAAGCAATTTATGCCTATACGCGAGATGTTGAAGATGGGTTGGATTGGTCAGCACGTATGTTCACGTTCAGAGGTGCGCCCTATGAGGATCCCGCAACAGGAAGTGCAGGTGGCGCAATGGCAGCATTTGCGCATGATCTTGCCATCAAACCAACCAATGGTTCGTTTTACAACGTCACACAGGGCGTTGATATGGGCCGTCCAAGCGCTATGCAGCTTAAAATGCATGAAACAGATAAAGGTGCGATTGTCGAGATCGCAGGTTCTTGCGTGGATGTCATGCGCGGTGTCTTGGAGGTTTAGTATTGCAGCTGTGCCGATATAAACTATATCAAAGCTATGGGTGAAACTTCGGGATTATTGGGAACACTCAAAAGAATAGCAGATCCTTTGGACTGGTTATTGAAGCAGCCTGTGGATTTTGTGTTGAAGTTGAACAGACGCAATCGGCGCAAACCATTTCTGTATTATTCCATAAAGTTTGCCATTATTGGTTTAGCTGTCGTGGGCGTATTTTTCTTAATTTTTAAGTTTAATGAGGTCCGCTTAGACAAATCACAATTGTTATTATCAAATCAACCGCCTAGCGTTTTCTTGGAAGCTGATAAGCAGAGTGATGAAGAGATGAAAAAATATACCAAGCAACGCGTTGGTGGCGATCCCCTGGAATAAAGTTGCGCCAAAAACATCTCTCAGTTTCCTTACAAACCGTCACATGATTTCATCACTTTTGAATAAAATCGTCGCGCTTTGTTGATCCATATTCAGAAGCAGTTCGTAAAAAGGTACAATTCTAACAACGAGATTTACTCCCCCTGAAAAGAGTTGACGTGAAAAGATTTGAATTGTCCAAGATCTACGATATCCCAGAACTAATTGCGCAAGTTGCACTACGTGACCGAGATGCGTTTGATGTCATCTATTCTCAAACAAGTGCGAAACTATTTGGTGTTCTGTTGCGTTTGTTAAATGACAGAGCTGAAGCTGAAGACGCTTTGCAGGAAGTTTATGTACGCGTGTGGCAAAAAGCAGATCGTTTTGCAACGCAGGAAGCCAACGCGATGTCATGGCTAATTGCGATAGCAAGAAATCACGCAATTGACCGCATCAGGAAACGCAAGGCACCCACATCTGCGGCCAAAACATCCGATATAGATGATGTTGTGGACGTTGTTGCAGATAGGGCGCCAAGCCCTGAAGATAGTGCTATTAACATGGGAGAGGCACGCCGCATTGATCACTGTATGGGCAAATTAGATGATGACAAAGCGGATGCGGTAAAATCTGCTTACATTGAAGGGTATTCGTATCAAGAGCTGGCGGATAAGTATAATATCCCGATCAATACGATGCGAACTTGGCTTCGCCGCAGTTTAAAAAGCTTGCGCGAATGTCTTGAAGAGAATTAGAACGCGGCATGTTTGCCAAAAGGTTCAAACGTTAGAAGATTAAATATGAGTGATGAGATAAAACAAACCGACGATGACTTAGCTGCCGAATACGCTTTGGGCGTGTTGGAAGGTGCTGAGCGTGCAAAGGTGCAAAAACGCGTCGAAAATGACGTCAACTTCGCCCGTTTGGTTTCCTCATGGGAAGAAAAGCTGTCCGGCCTTAATCACGAGTTTAAAGAGGTTGAAGCGCCGGCGTTTGCGAAAGCTGCAATAGATGACAAACTTTTCTCAGAACCCGTCGCAACGGGCGGCACGTTGGGTCTACTTACGCGTTTCCGTATTCCGATTTTACTTGCTGTTTTTGTGTTCGCAGCCACCCCACGCGTGATGGATTATATCGCAGAAATTTCTGCCCCGAAAGTAATCTATACAAGCTCGATCAATGCGCTTGAAGATTATCAGGCAACATTTATCGCTGAAGTGACAGATCAGGGCTTGACCGTGACCCAAAACGTGGGAACCAAGCCATCTGATAAAGATTATGAGCTTTGGTTGGTCAAATCTGACGGGGAAGTGGTGACATTAGGCGTCTTGTCGGGTGAATTGAACCCTGACGGTCTTGAGATCGCACCTGATGCCAAATTTGCCATTTCCGTTGAGCAAATCGGCGGCTCACCCACAGGTGTGGCCCAAGGTCCTATCGTCGCGCTGGGTGAATTAACGCGGGTTTGACCACATCAATAACCGATCTTCAATTTTGGTCGTAACGCATCTCTTTTAACATATGAACCAAGTGCTGGGGTGGGCGCACTTGAAAATATAAGCATTTAATACATTGTTGTTCGATAAGCTTCTTCTAATGCATCATCGAGTTTTTCCTGCTCACCGGCATTGTTGGGTGCATCATCTGCTTGATCAAGCATGATTTTCATCAATGAGGGCATGTCATTGCGGTTTTGAATGGATGCTGGGTCCCATAATTTTGAACGTCGAAATGCTTTGGCGCAATGCATATAAAGTTCTTTGATCTCAACAAGAATAGCAAGTTTAGGCGCATTGCCTTTCACTACCATTGACGCAAGAAGTTCAGGGTCTGTAGTGAGTTGTGCCTTGCCGTTGATCCGCAACGTATCATCATAGCCGGGGATAACGAACATCAGCCCGATATTTAAATTGTGAGTAATATTGGAGAGCGTATCAAGGCGGTTGTTACCCGGCCGATCTGGAACAGCGAGTGTTTTATCATCAAGTACTTGTATAAAGCCCGGTGCATCGCCGCGAGGGCTGACATCGCTTAATCCATTCTTATTGTGTGTGCCAAGACACACAAACGGCGAGCGGGCGATAAAATCGCGCGCGTGTTTATCAATTTTGGTTTGTTGTTTTTTA
>CAJQOR010000365.1 GCA_905479965.1 uncultured Rhizobiaceae group bacterium
TTCAATGCGGATTTTTCATATTTGCCATTGGTTTGTCCAGGTGCCTGGTTGTCACCAAATGCGGGTGTGAGCGAAGGATCGTTATCTGGTAACGATGCTGGGCCTGGTAATAATGGAGGTCGTTGGCGTATACCCCACAACACTGTTGCGCCAACAAGTGCAAGACCGGCAAGGCTTCCAATATTGATAAAGATGTTCTGCACCGCAGCTTTGTCTTCGCTAAACTCAAACAGCAGTAATAATGCGTTCGCCAACCAGAAAAGCAATCCCAAGCCACCGATAGCATAGACCCATCGCAGTTCATGTTTTTCGGTGCTGGAGTAATAGTCTTTGAGTAGAATTTTGTGACGTAACAGGCGACCTATGATCAAGATAAGGTAGATGATCATTTGCGGATATGCGGCAAGTTGCAAAAGGGAAATAAAAAGAACAAGTGTTATTGCCAAAGCGGTTGTCGGCAATGGCTCGTCTTCAAAAACGGCTCCCCATATGTCTTGCCCATAAAAGAGCGTCGTTAAGCCAACCAAAATAGCCATAATAGGTAATATTAAATGACGATATAGTTTTGCAGGGCAGCTTTGTTCAGATGACGTTAAAGTATATACATAAACCCAGAATAAAGGTGCTAGAAACAGCGTGCTTGGCAACCATATGGCAAACTCAATTGGCTGCACGTACGAACTTGGCATTGTATCCAAAATACGTGCGAACGCATCGGGCGTGTTATTCACTGCAACTGCAAAAAGAAATGCGGCAAAACTTTTACTCACATTTGAAACTTCGGTTTGCAATAGACAAAAGATGATGCCGAATAATGTGATTGCTAAAGTGGCAGTGCTTGTTATTTCTATCGTAAAATTATCCATGGCCTATATAGTCTCAAACAGATAAATGAAACCAGAGTATAAGGGGTCAATTGGCGCTAATTCTGTCCTCCCCTATCAAGAAAGACAAACAGATAAACGTTTGATGAATTGGGTTGAACTTAAACCAAAAAAAGAGCGCAGCGGAGACTGCACTCTTTCCATGGTCTGATATAAATTTGGAGGCCTAGATCAGAATTTTTAATGGCGCGCGATTATTTCACGGCCAGATATTTTCATGCGACAACCCAGGTGACCTGCCTTACGGCGTACCAAGAAACGTGGACGACGTTGACCTGTTGTTGAATTGCGTCGTTTGTAGCTCGATGTTGGTTTAACACGTGTTTGAGCATCAGTTTTGCTTAGCGCCATATCTTCATCCAAAGGACGCGCAACACCATCGGCTTCCACCATCAGCATTGGAATATTAAAGGCTTCCGCCCAATCACGCCAATCACCTGCAATATTGTGAAGTTCTGTATCAACTAACAAAGGAATGCAAAGGTCAACATCCTTGTGGTGTAGTTCAAGCGTAACAGTTGAATTGCCCTCGCCGTCATCAATTGCACGTGCCGCAATGCCCTGAAATGCATTTGCGGGGAGCGCCATAGATATTGGTAGGTCGGATTTTTCAAGAACTCGATCAATGACCGCGCCGCGCTCATTTAAGTTCACATGAATATCCTTTTTGCTACCTGCTGCTTTATAACTAAAGCGGTGTGGTAGTTGACCAGGAACAATGCGTAATTCGCATCCAGCCCATTCGGGCTTTCTTATTGTAGTTGCCATTTTAATCGCCTCATAAACTCTTGAGCGCCCATTTTTGGATCTTCTCAAATACCGGGGGTTTTTGCCCTCTCGTTGATATGCAATCTACATGTTCGGTGTTCCAAACCACTTAAAGTGTTTGGTTAAGAGAATCTGACCTTTCAAAGATGGTTATCAAAAGTAAACCAAGGGATTGGCATTTTGTTTACTTTGCCAATTTTGACAAAATTAACGCTTTAAAACCTTGTTAGGATTCATGATTTGATTGGGGTCAAAAGAAGCTTTGATGCGCTGCATTAGCTGGATTTCGATCGGGTCTTTAATCGCAGCTAATTCGTCCCTTTTAAGCTGTCCTATGCCGTGTTCGGCTGAAATGGAGCCCGTCATGCCAAGAACGATGGTATGAACAAGTTCATTCATGGGACGCCAATGGGATAGGAATTCCTCTTTCTCGGCACCAACGGGCTGAGAAATATTATAATGAATGTTACCATCGCCCATATGGCCAAAAGCACAAATGCGTGCGCCTGGCATATATTCAAGCACTGCTTTTGCAGCCTCATCCATAAATTCGGGCACTTTAGCAATCGGAACCGAAATGTCATGCTTGATCGAACCGCCTTCTGGTCGCTGGGCTTCTGACATACTTTCCCGCATATGCCAAAATGCGTCGCGCTGAGTTTCGCTTTCCGCTAAAGCTGCATCTTTGGCGAAGCCTTTATCAAAAGCTTGTTCAAACAATTGTTCGATCATGTGTCGCGCAGCTTCTTCAGATTGCCCCGATGAGACTTCAATTAATGTGTACCAAGGGTAGGGAGCTTCAAGGGGATCGCGGCAATTTTCGATATGTTTTGTGGTAAATTCAACACCCAGACGCGGCATCAGCTCAAATCCGGTTAGCGAGGGTCCACAGATCTCGCGCGCAATGTTAAAAAGCTCTAAGGCATCTTCGGTGCTATCAAGACCAACAAACATAACCTCGCGGCCTTTTGGCTGCGGATAAAGTTTGAGCACAGCGCCAGTAATAATGCCCAGTGTGCCTTCTGCACCGATAAATAGATCGCGAAGATCATACCCAGTATTATCTTTCTTCAGGCGTCGTAACCCATGCCAAATTTCTCCCGTTGGTAAAACCACTTCTAATCCCATGCACAATTCGCGCGTATTACCATAGGCAAGCACCGCTGTACCGCCGGCATTGGATGATAGGTTGCCACCGATCTGACAAGTGCCTTCTGAGCCAAGTGACAATGGGAACAATAGATTATGCTCTTCAGCGGCTTTTTGCGCG
>CAJQOR010000366.1 GCA_905479965.1 uncultured Rhizobiaceae group bacterium
GCTTTAAAGCAAGCTCTGAGGCCGCAAAGAAAACACGAAAGGAAACGCCAGCATTGACCAAAACATAAACGATGATAAATAAACTAGGGTGGGTCAAATCTCGGTGAAAATACCGGGTCAGTTCTCAACGAAAATTAACAGCAAAGCCATATGAAATGATCAACGAGAATAATAATATGCCATCCAGCACAGTTAGCGTGTAGGCAAATCCATTATTGAGCGGCGTATGTTGAGCAAATTTTGCCCTCATAAGTGAAGACATAAATAGTAATACCGTGATCAAAGCTGTAAATTGAGAAAACGACTGCCAGTCATTTCGAAATGCAGAAAACGCGTGTAGGCAAATGATAGCAATAGCGAACAAGATTTGAATGCCCGTAATCGCGTATTCACCACGACGATCGTTTTGCTCTAGTGCTTTTTGTATCTTTTCGTTGGCCATCTTTCCCCCTAAGGTAAACCAACATGTTAGATTTAAACTAATAATTTTATATTTACGCGAAATACTGAATTTAACGTTACGAAAAACCGGTAATTACTGGTTCAGGATCGTTGATTTTTAACGGGTTTAGGTCGTGTCGCCCTCGATCAGTTCAATATCAAACTGGTTTACCCGTTGTTCTTGTTTTCCTGAGTTCTTATTTGAGATCCAATTTGCTGCCTCAACACCAATGTCATATCGCGGTGTTTTCGTTGTTGTAATCTGTACTGGAAGCGCTTCAAGAAAACTCAGGCCATTAAAACCCGCCAAAGCAACATCATCTGGGACTTTTAGTCCATCGGCTATGCAGTGCATTAGCCCACCTGCTGCCAAGTCATCGTTTGAATAATAGATTGCCTCGGGTTTGTTTGCTCCTGATAGAATATCAGCGGTTAAAACACGGCCTTCTTTCATCGATAGCGTCTTTTTAGAAATTCGTGTTTGAGAAATGGTCCCACCATGGTCTTCAATACAGATCTTAAACGCGTTAAAACGCTTTTTTGCTCTTTCATCTAATCCTGCAATATAGGCGAAATTTTTGTAACCTTTTGCGATCAAATGCATTGCCATTTGCTCGCCGGCTGCTTTTTGGGAAATACCAAAACTTGCTGCCAGTGCGTGTCCGTCAACATCCATAATCTCTGCAGTTTTAACACCGGTTTGTTCGATGATCCGTCTTAGGCCATCGGTATGCTCCAAACCCGCCAGTATCAGACCACGTGGTCGCCAGGATAACAAATCAAATACAATTTCTTCCTCACGTTCTAAGGAGTATTCCGAAACACCAAATACAGGACGTAAGTTGTTTTTATTAAGTGTATCGCTAATGCCCGAAAGTACCTCGGTAAATACTCGGTTTTGCAAGCTGGGAACGACCACTCCAACTAAAGGATTGTCATATTTTGACATACCTCCGGCGAGGCGATTATGCACGTATCCGATGCTTTTCGCTGCATCTTCAACGCGTTTTAAAACATCATCTGAGACATAACCTGTTCCGCGCATTACGCGAGAAACAGTCATTTGGCTAACCCCTGCAACGTCTGCAACATCGTGCATTGTTGGTGGATTAGAGTACTGATTTTCTTTGTTTTTATCCTGCATCTCATTGTCCAGAATCTATTAAATTTCAGAAATTTACTCATAGCATCTTGACTTATGTTTACGCAAACATCTATTTTGATACTAATATGTTTACGTAAACATGTTGGTCTAGCTCTTATATGTTTACGCTAACATATAGGGAATTATCCGTAGAAAAACATTTGATTCATTGGGAGGACACCATGAAAAATTTACTACTTGCATCGACAATGCTTCTGGCTAGCTTTGGGGTGATGTCATTTGGGGTGATGTCAACGGCATCTGCTGAAACACATCGCGCTGAATGCTTTGCACCAGCACCGGGGACATCAACAAAATCTTATGCCGCTAAAGAAGGTCCATACAAAATTGCGTTCGTAAATGGTTTTGCGGGCAATGACTGGCGTATTCAGGCTATTCAATCAGCCAAAGCTTGGGCAAATCGCACTGAGAACAAAGATAAAATCGAAGAATTTACGGTCGTATCGGTTGGTAATGATAGCGCTGCACAAATTGCGGCGATCGATAATTTTATCGCAGCTGGGTATGATGCGATTACTTTTATCGCCGTCAATCCAACTGCATTTGAGCCTGTTATCCGCAGAGCTGAGCGCGCGGGTACAGTACTTGTGCCGTTTGATAACGTCCTGGATACGGACAAAGTGGTGCAAGTTAACGAAAGTCAGATGGCTCTTGGCACCTTAAAGGCGCAAACCGTAATTGATGAGCTTGGTGGTCAAGCCAGCAAAATCCTTATGGTCAATGGTTTGCCAGGCAACGCTACTGATCGCGATCGTCGTTTGGGTATGATGAGTGTGTTTAAAAAAGTTGATGGTCTAGAAATTGTTGAGGTGGTTGGCAATTGGGACACAGGCACAAGCCAAAAAGTTGTTGCGGATGCGTTAGCAACACATGGTAGTTTTGATGCCGTTGTTTCTCAACATGGTTCCGCGGGTTCGATTAATGCAATGCAATCTGCTGGGCATCCGATTGTTCCAATGGGCGTTGATGGTGAGAACGGTGTGCGCATGTTGATGAGCGAATTGAACATTCCAGGCGTTTCAGCAAGTCAGGCTCCAGCAATGTCTGCTATTGCACTGGAAGCTGCAGTTGAATTGCTGCAAGGCAAAGAGCTACCGCAAACGATCTTCTTACCGATCCCGCAAGTCAAAGCAGCTGATCTAAAGGCTGGTGAGAATTATTTCCCGGATCTGCCGAAGTCGTTTAATACCGGTACTGGATATGCAGAATGTTTTGCACCGTTCACACCTGACGAACTTCTCGCCCAATCTCCTGACAATACCTAAGAAATATGATGGGTTGGCAGCTTATTTGCTGCCAATCCGTCAGTTTAACACTATGACAACAACACATAATTATTTAGAAATGCGCGGCATTTCAAAACATTTTGGTGCCACAAAGGCACTTGATGGTGTAAATTTCTCCTGCGTTCCTGGAGAGATCCATGCGGTATTAGGTGAAAACGGCGCGGGTAAATCAACGCTTATGAAGTTGATATCAGGTCTGTTTAAACCCACCTCAGGCGATATTTTGCTAGAGGGGAAAAAGATCGATCTCAAATCGCCAAAGATGGCGCGTGAGCTCGGATTAATATGTATGTTTCAAGAGCTATCTCTTGTGCCAGATCTGACGGTTCGTGAAAACTTGCTCCTAAGTGCCCGTGGTAGCGGGTTGGGTTGGCTCAAATCAGATTCACTTGATTTGGCACGAGATGTTTTGGATCAGATTGATGGAAAAAATATTTCGTTTTCTCAACGCGTTGTTGATCTTACATTACCAGCACGCCAACAAGTCGAAATTGCAAAAGCTATTATGATGCGCCCGAAATTGCTTATATTGGATGAGGCGACATCGGCACTTAACTCCAGTGTTGTTGAAAAAGTTTTCGAGCGCG
>CAJQOR010000367.1 GCA_905479965.1 uncultured Rhizobiaceae group bacterium
GTCAAGAATTGGAAAAGATTTCCGACAATGAAATGACGGCCAAGGTTGTATTAAAGATTGGACCTGTCAAAGCGAAGTTTGGCGGCGAGGTTACATTGGAAAACCTCAATCCACCTCATTCTTACTCTATTGTCGGTGAAGGCAAAGGTGGCATTGCCGGTTTTGCAAAAGGCGGCGCTGATGTGCAGCTTCAAGAAGATGGCGGTGAAACCATACTTAATTATCAAGCCAAAGCACAGGTTGGCGGTAAGATTGCCCAACTTGGTTCAAGGCTGATTGATTCAACATCTGCCAAACTGGCAGATCAATTTTTTGATAACTTTCGCAATGCTTTGACTAAGGAGAATGAGCCCGCCGAATGATCGTTCAAAATAAATTTTAATTTGTCTAACTGGGAGGAATAGATGACCGAAATATCGATGGTAGTGAACGGGAAATCAGTGAAGGCTGATGTGCCCGATAACACGTTGTTAGTCAGTTTTATCCGAGAAAACTTGCGTTTAACCGGCACGCATGTGGGTTGCGACACCAGCCAATGCGGTGCGTGCGTTGTGCATGTGGATGGTAAGGCTGTGAAGTCTTGCACGACACTTGCAGTTTCTGCGCAAGGTGCCGATGTCACAACAATTGAAGGTCTTGCAAATGGTGATCTACACCCAATGCAGGCGGCTTTTAAAGAAAATCACGGACTACAATGCGGCTTCTGTACACCGGGGATGATCATGTCTGCAACAGATATGGTTGCTCGCTATAACGCAGAAGGCAAAGAGCTCGACGAAGAGGCCATTCGTGATGAGCTGGAAGGTAATATCTGCCGCTGCACGGGTTATCATAACATTGTTAAATCCATTGCGGACGGCGCGTCCAAAATGACAAACGCTTAAGGGAGGCTTGCGATATGAGTGAAGGAATTGGAGCGAGTGTCCGCCGCAAAGAGGACAAAAGATTTATCACCGGTAAAGGAAAGTATACCGACGATATCAAACAGGAAAACCAAGCTTATGCTGCTTTTGTGCGTTCATCGCATGCCCATGCAATTGTCAAAAGCATTGATGCATCGGAAGCTGAAGCCATGGATGGCGTTGTTGCGGTATTAAACGGGCATCAACTCACCGCCGATGGCATCGGAAATATCATCGCAGGTTGGGCCATTACATCAAAAGATGGTAGCGCCATGAATATGGGCGCTTGGTCAGCATTATGTACTGAAAAGGTGCGCTATGTTGGAGATACTATCGCCATTGTTATTGCTGACACCCAGGAAATAGCACGTCATGCAGCAGAAACGGTGGTGGTAGAATTTGATATTCTTCCGGCAGTCGTTAGCCCACTGAAAACGCTTGAAAGTGGCTCGCCACAGATACATGAAAATGCACCAAACAATCAGATTTATGATTGGGAGATTGGTGATGAGGCTGCAACTGATGCTGGTTTAGCAAGTGCTGCGCACATCACTGAAATGGAGATTGTCAACAACCGGCTATCACCAAATCCTATGGAGCCACGTGCTGCAATTGCGATTTATGATGATGCTGAAGAGCATTATACGCTCTACACAACAAGTCAAAATCCGCATGTCGCAAGGCTGCTTTTATCTGCATTTTACAGCGTGGCACCTGAGCACAAATTACGTGTGATAGCGCCAGACGTTGGTGGCGGGTTTGGTTCAAAGATCTATGTGTATCCAGAAGAAATTGCCTGTCTTTGGGCGTCTATGAAAACGGGCCGTTCGGTGAAATGGACATCAGATCGCAGTGAAGCATTTTTAACCGACGCACATGGTCGTGACCATGTATCGAAAGCGAAAATGGGTTTTGATGCAAATGGTAAGATTGTTGGTTTTAAGGTCGATACCATCGCCAATATCGGTGCTTATATGAGCTTGTTCTCTTCTGTAACGCCAACCTATCTTTATGCGACTTTGCTGTCAGGTCAGTATGATATGCCAGCAATTCACGGCAATGTCCGAGCAGTATATACCAACACCGCTCCGGTAGATGCATACCGCGGTGCTGGTCGTCCTGAAGCGACGTATCTTGTTGAGCGTATGATGGATACGGCCGCGCTTGAAATGGGTGTCGACCCAGCAGAACTTCGGCGCAAAAACTTTATCCAATCCTTCCCTTATCAGACACAAGTTATCATGAATTACGATTCTGGTGATTTCCCTGGTTGTATGGATAAGGCACAGGCTGCTGCTGATGTTGCAGGATTTGCTGCTCGTAAAGCAGAATCTGCATCTCGCGGTAAACTGCGAGGTATTGGATATTCGTCCTTTATCGAGGCATGTGGTATTGCCCCATCAGCTGCGGTCGGTTCGCTTGGGTGCGGTGTTGGATTATGGGAATCTGCGGAGGTTCGCGTTAATCCTGTCGGGACGATAGAAATCCTAACCGGTAGCCATTCTCATGGTCAGAGCCATGAAACAACATTTGCGCAACTTGCAAATGATCGCTTTGGTGTTCCAATTGACAACGTACAAATTGTTCATGGCGACACTGATAAAGTTCAGTTTGGTATGGGCACATATGGATCGCGTTCTGGCCCTGTGGGCATGAATGCGATTGTTAAAGCGCTTGATAAGGTTGAAGCCAAGGTCAAGAAGATCGCAGCTCACGTGCTGGAAGCCTCCGAAGACGATATTGTTATCGAAGCTGGTGAAGTAAAAATTGCTGGCACTGATAAAAAGATGGCTTGGCATGAGGTCGGTCTAGCAGCCTATACTGCCCACAACTTACCTGAAGGTATGGAACCGGGTCTTAAAGAGGGTGCTTTTTACGATCCGATCAACTTCTCCTTCCCCTCGGCTACGCTAATTTGTGAGGTAGAGGTCGACCCAGATACGGGTGTGACTGATATTGTTCAAT
>CAJQOR010000368.1 GCA_905479965.1 uncultured Rhizobiaceae group bacterium
ATATGAGTTTCGCTAATTGCTGCGTGAGAGTTGAACCGCCTTGAACGACGGAGTTCGCTCGCGCGTTTTCTGCCATAGCACGCGTTAGGCCAATAAAATCAATACCAAAATGCTGATAAAAACGGCGATCTTCCGTTGCTAATACCGTTTGAACTAGATGTTCGGGCAGTTGGTCAACGGGCAGGGATTCTTCGCGAATATTACCGCGATTACCAATTTCGTTTCCATAGCGATCTAAAAACGTAACGGAAAACTCATCTTGAGCACGCCAATTACCTTCGGTGAGCTCAAATGATGGAAGAGCAAGAGCAAGCAGCAGCACAAACCCTGCGGTGCCAATATTAGCTGCCTCGTCAACAACCTCAACTAGTGCTTTTTTATAACCTGTGACGCGGAATTTATGGAAAAATATCGACAGATTTTCCCAAGTTTCGCCTAAATTGCGAAACGAATGCCAAATGGTTGAATCAATCCAACTATCAAAACGCAGGAAGAAGTATTTCACGCGCCGCATAAAACCTGGTTTTTCATTCATTTCTGACATGCATCATCCAAAGTTAGACGGCTTTTTAAGGTGCATGATCGCTACGAAAATACCCCTATTTCGTAGCTGTGCGACGACCCCGATTAAACCGCATCTTGATATTGTATCTCTCATAACGTCAGCGTTTGAGCTTTTTGCAGTATTTTTACAAAAAGGACAAGCAAAAATCGTTATCAATTCGTCTCAATTGTGCAACAAGGAGGATGAAAAACTTCGGAAATTTTGCCCAACCCTAAAAAATGTGCACGAGACCTTTAATGACAGACCAACCTTTTTGGCAAACAAAGTCACTTGATGAAATGACCAATGAGGAATGGGAATCCCTTTGTGATGGTTGTGGGCGATGCTGTTTGAACAAGCTAGAAGATTGGGAAACCGGTGAAATAGCCTTCACAAATGTTGCCTGCACTTTGCTTGATGACCAGACATGCCGTTGCAAAGATTATGCGAACCGGCAGCTGAAAGTATCCGATTGTGTTCAACTTACACCAAAAGAAGCACGTGAATTGCCTTGGTTGCCGCCCACATGTGCATATCGTCTCATTGCAGAGGGGCACGATCTATATTGGTGGCATCCGCTTGTATCTAAAGACCCTCAAACCGTTCACCAGGCAGGTGTTTCGGTGCAAAACAAGACAATTCCAGAGGATGGTATGAAGGCCGAAGATTACGAAGAGCATATCGTTTATTGGCCTGGATACGAATATATTTTCGATAAATAGGAAAAAAATCCTTGACCCGGTGCAGGTTGTTTGTTAGAAAACAAATAACATCTATAAATTGTAAATATCATTGTTGCAATCTTGCATTTGACCACAGTCGTTCAGCAAAAAAGCCTGCGGCTTTTGCTTCCTAAATCAGAATAGAAATAACTTACTTAATGACAAGTGAACATTCACAAACACTTGTGCAGCTTAGCCATGCACGGATGATTTTACAGTCTCAATTAACCCATGCTGAGTTTGACGAAAAACTGACTGACAGCTCGATCAACACAATTTCTCTTATCGTCAGGACACTTGAGAAAATTGATCAGTTATCCCGAGCTCTTTTAAAGGATCAAAAAAACACCGATGAGGAGTTGTCAGAAGAAGACTTTGAAAAGCTCAAGGAAAAAGTCAAAAGTCTCATCAAACAAGCAAGTCAAAGAGAGCAGAACTAAAGTTTCAGAGATTGAGAGATTCTTAAGAACCTTATCACTCAAAGAAATGAAAGCATTAAGTTGTGATTGGAAATTATCAGCCAGGAGCGAGCAATTACCTCCGATTGGCAAATGGTTTACCTGGCTTATTTTAGGAGGTCGAGGAGCGGGGAAAACGCGCGCTGGTGCCGAATGGGTCCATGATGCATCTAGCTCAGGTTTCTTAATGGATAAGGTGTCTGGTAAAAAGCTGATCTATGGACGTATTGCTTTGGTCGCAGAAACATTAAGTGATGCACGAGAAGTGATGGTTGATGGGCAAAGTGGAATACTCAATATCGCAAGGCGCAATCGTCCGGTATATGAAAGTTCGCGTCGTCGCTTGATTTGGCCCAATGGTGCCATCGCACAGATTTTCTCATCAGAAGATCCTGAGAGCTTGCGTGGGCCTCAGTTTGATTTGGCGTGGTGTGATGAGCTTTGTAAATGGAAATATGCGCAAGAAACTTGGGATATGCTTCAGTTCGGATTACGTCTTGGCATTCGTCCCCGGCAATTGATAACGACAACGCCGCGTCCAATTGAGTTGCTTAAACAGATCATGGATGATCCGTTAACTGTGATCACCAAAATGCGAACCGATGATAATAAAGCGCATTTAGCGAATAGCTTTTTGCATAATGTAAACGCGCGATATGCAAATACAAGATTGGGTCGACAAGAGTTGGATGGTGAGGTCATTGCTGATCTTGAAGATGCTTTATGGCAACGTGAATTACTTGATGACATTCGCATCTCGGATCAGCCAAAACTTGAAAGAATTGTGGTTGCGATTGACCCTCCCGTATCTGCAAAAGCGAAGAACTCGTGTTGTGGAATTGTGGTTGCTGGACTTGACGAAAAAGGTCTTGGCGTTGTTTTAAAAGATGGTTCAATTGACGGTGCAAGCCCAAGTAAATGGGCAGCGCGCGCTGTTGAATTATACCACTTATATAATGCTGATATGGTCGTTGCAGAGGGTAACCAAGGCGGTGATATGGTGCGCTCGGTCTTGCAAGCCAGTGATGAGACACTGCCAATACAAATTGTCCACGCAACTCGCGGCAAGTGGTTGCGCGCTGAACCTATAGCTGCGCTTTATGAACAAAATCGAGTTGTCCATTTTGGCACTTTCAAAAAATTGGAAGATCAGATGTGTAATTTTTCAAATTCTGGCGGCTCAATGGCAATATCACCAGACAGGTTGGACGCCCTTGTATGGGCATTAACTGCATTGATGTTGGATCAATCGGGTGCGCCCGCTATTCGATCTGTTTAGTTGCTTATCCAGAAAACTTATCTCGAAATAGACGCTTAAAAAGGGATCACTCTATGAGTTGGTTTATAAATCTGCGCGGCCTGGTGCAAAGCAAACCAGCAGCCAATAATGCTGAGCAGCAAGATGTGTCATTATCGCAAAAATCAATTGCGACAAATGGCTATATCTCGCTGCATGAAACGCGATCTGCCAATTGGTCCTCGCGCAATTATCTATCCATGTCTCGCGAAGGTTTTATGCGAAATCCAATAGCGCATCGAGCGATTAGAATGATCTGCGAAACCGCAGCGAACGTGCCTTGGAGCCTGTTTGAAGATCAAACAGAACTTAAAGATCATCCTGCTCTTAAGCTTATTCAGAAACCGAATAATATGTCTGGTGCTGCAGACTTTTTAGAAGGGCTCTATGGACATTTACTCTTGTCTGGAAACGCATTTGTGAAAGTTCTTACAAATGATGATACGCCCCTTGAGTTACATGCCTTACGACCTGATCGCATAAGGGTGATTTCAGGTCGGGATGGATGGCCTGAAACATTCGAATATCAAGTAGGAAACCACAAAGAACGCTTTGATATTCATACCGGTGCTGCGCCTCAAATTTTGCATCTTAAACTGTTCCACCCACTGGATGATCATATGGGATTTGCACCTCTTGAAGCTGCGTTAATGGCACTTGATTTGCACAATTCTGCAAGTGGATGGAACAAAGCTCTA
>CAJQOR010000369.1 GCA_905479965.1 uncultured Rhizobiaceae group bacterium
GTTTTGCCAGATTGATTGAAGTCCGATTGAATACCTTCCAAAACACCAAGCACTTTTGCAAGTTGTGCAGGTTCATTCACATCCCAATCTTTCTGCGGTGCAAGACGAATGCGTGCACCATATGCACCACCACGGTTATCAGAACCGCGGAATGTTGATGCTGATGCCCATGCAGCTGAAACAAGCTCTGATACAGAAACATCAGAAGCTAGAACTTTAGCTTTCAATGCTGCGATATCATCCGCATTGATAAGATCATGTTCAACTGCAGGAATAGGATCCTGCCAAATGAGATCTTCAGATGGTACATCTGGACCGTGATAGCGAGTTTTTGGACCCATATCGCGGTGAAGAAGCTTAAACCAAGCACGTGCATATGCATCATGGAAGACGTCCGGATTTGCATGGTAATGACGCGAGATTTTCTCGTAAGTTGGATCCATACGCATGGCCATGTCAGCAGTTGTCATCATTGGCGCGTGTTTAATAGCTGGATCGTGCGCATCTGGCACTGTGCCTTCGCCACCGATGGCTGTCCATTGTTGTGCACCAGCTGGTGACTTGGTCAATTTCCACTCATAACCAAATAATGCATCGAAATAGGCCATATCCCATTTAGTGGGCGTTGCATTCCAAGCACCTTCAACACCTGAAGACGTTGTGTGCACACCGTGACCGTCACCAAAGCCGTTTTTCCAGCCAAAGCCCATTTGCTCAATTGGAGCCGCTTCTGGATCTGCGCCAACAAGGCCAGCATCGCCAGCACCATGTGCTTTACCGAATGTGTGACCACCGGCGACGAGCGCTACTGTTTCTTCGTCATTCATACCCATGCGCGCAAATGTTTCGCGAATATCAATGCCTGAAGCCACTGGATCTGGATTACCATCAGGACCTTCAGGGTTTACATAGATCAAGCCCATTTGCACAGCGGCGAGTGGGTTTTCTAAATCCCGCTCACCGGAATAACGCTTATTGGTGAGCCATTCAGTTTCTTTACCCCAATAGATATCTTCCTCAGGCTCCCACCAGTCTTCGCGACCAAATGCAAAGCCGTAAGACTTAAAGCCCATTGTTTCCATGCCAACATTGCCAGCAAGTACAAGTAAATCAGCCCAAGAGATTTTGTTGCCGTATTTTTGTTTAATCGGCCAAACCAAGCGGCGCGCCTTATCCAAACTCACATTATCGGGCCAGCTGTTTAGTGGCGCAAAACGCTGTGTACCAGTCCCGGCGCCACCGCGGCCATCACCAGTTCTATATGTACCTGCACTGTGCCAAGACATACGAACGAAAAATGGGCCGTAATGACCGTAATCTGCGGGCCACCAATCTTGGCTATCTGTCATAAGATCACCAAGATCTTTTTTCAGCGCATCAAAATCAAGTGTTTTAAGCTCTTCAATGTAATTAATTTTTTTACCAAATGGATCAACTTGAGCTGTATTCTGGTTTAGAATTTTCAGGTTCAGTTGATTAGGCCACCAGTCTGCATTTCGTGTACCACTCACACCAGCTGATGTCATTGCACCATGCATGACCGGGCACTTACCTGTGGACATATCGTTCATATTTCTCTCCAAATTACATCAATTATTATTCTACCCTTAAATTCCCATGATAATAGGAATCGAATATGTCTGTTACGTAACAAATAATTTTAATAAGATATAATACTATTATTTGATATTTATCATCAGATTTTCTTATAGCTAGCTATCTAACTGATATCATTAGCTAGACACTGATATTTGCTCGTAAATTATTTTACCAAGGTTTTTAGAACAAACTCAACGCTTGCATTGATCAAAACCTATTCAAACAGACAAAAGACATCTCGTTGAATTTTATCCTCGAACGTTAATTTTCCGGGGAAGCCTTCGTCAAACTCTTCACCTGAATAGTCGACATCAAGTGAAATGATGATTTTGAGCGCTTGCGGATCAGTAAAATCAACAGAAAGCTTATCGTCTCGCATCAATCCTTGGCTTTCACCCAGCTCCATCTCGCCATCGATCGGCACGCTCATCCAAACCTTATCGTTAAGCTGTGCGACGGCTGAAAACGGTGCATAGATTGGTACACGCCCCATACCAATGTGGATGTCGGCTGTTCCATCGGGGGAGGAGCAAGACACTCCGCCCGACGCGAGTGCATATGCGGAGAACGTAAACATTATTGAGTTTGCCAATATCGCAATGGCAATGAACTTGATCATGAGTGCAAAGCTCCATTTGGTATTGATAATTTTACCCCTCTAATGTCTACCTTGGGGTAAGCTTTCAAAGTTTCAACGCAATTGAACACATTTTGCAACACCATACATCAAGGAGTCATATTGTGAAACTCGCGGTCATCGCTGACATTCATGGAAATCACCTTGCACTTGAAGCAGTGCTCAACGATATCGCAAATCACGACGCCACCGATATTGTTAATCTGGGAGATTGTTTCAGCGGACCTCTGACTGCTGACAAAACAGCTGATATCTTAATCAAGTATGATTTTCCAACGGTACGCGGAAATCATGATCGCTACTTAATCGAGCAAAAACCTGAAGATATGGGACCGTCTGATGCTTACGCCTATAAGCAACTTGATCAAGAGCATCTTGATTGGCTGCGGAAGCTTCCTGAAACGTACATCTACAAAGACGATGTTTTTATGTGCCACGGCACACCCGAAAGCGACAGCCTATATTGGATGGAAAAAGTACTCGATAATGGGGACATCGTGAGCAATTTGATTGAGACAATTGAAAGCCATGCCAGAGGTATCGATTGCTCGCTGATCTTATGTGGCCATACCCATATCCCAAGAATGTGCAGGCTTCGCACTGGTCAAATGCTGGTTAATCCGGGGAGTGTAGGGTGCCCGGGCTATGATGATGACACACCCATTTATCACAAGGTGGAAACGGGACATCCAAATGCATCCTATGCAATTGTTGAAAAATCAGACCTCGGTTGGGATGTTACCTTTCGCCAGATAACATATAATAATATGGCAATGTCGGAATTAGCAAAACACAATGGGCGGCCTGAATGGGCAAGCGCATTGGCAACAGGTTGGTTATAATTATGAAACTGAAACTCCATCACATCAATTTATGCTCGACGAATGTGCCTGAAATGGATCGCTTTTATCGTGATGTATTAACCTTAGGTGATGAAGACCCGCAAGAATTGCCACCGCTTAATCAGGATAAAGGTCTGGTTGGGGACGTATCTTTCGTCACAGATGGTGACATTCAAATGCACTTAACGCCAAAAGATGTTTTAAATTCATTCCGTTCGGGTCAAGTTGTGAACCCCTTAGAACGCGGTCACATTGCTTATCGTACCGATGATATAAAATCCTTTATGGCGCATTTAGAAGATCACGGCGTACCTTATTCAGATTGGGGAAGCAATGCCGTGAAAGGCTGGCATCAGGTCTTCTTCTACGACCCTGATGGCAATGTGATTGAAGTTCATCAGCTTGTGAATGATGATTAGAATTTGAAACAGCTTATAATTTATGTCGCATAAATGCGCAGACAATGCGCATTTCGAGAAATTGTGTTCAATTTTCATTGCATGTAAAATCTTGCTATCTTAGCAAACAGGAACTGAACATGAAGTATCTCTCAATCGGCGCACGCGCGCTTCTCACACTCGCATTTGTTGGCGCCGGTGGCGCAAAGATTCTTGGCGTTCCTATGATGGTTGAAACCTTTGAAGCGGTCGGGTTTGGCCAATGGTTACGCTATTTTACAGGCGTGGTCGAAGTAGGGGGCGCAGTACTTTTATGGTTACCAAACAAACAAGTCATCGGTGCATCGATTTTAGGTGGCACAATGGTTGGCGCTGTGTTTACGCACCTCTTTATTCTTGGCCCATCAGCCGTGCCTGCGATTGTTCTGGGATTGCTTTGTTGCGGTGTTCTGTATTTGCATCGCGATCAAGTTTTTGAAATATTGGGACAGGTGAAAACTGACACTAAACAGCGTACATAAATATAAAGGATCTGGGCTACATTTCTTTTTAAGTTGCGGTTAACCCTATTGATTTTTTCTTTTTAATTAGCTTCCAAATATCTACCTCTAATTGTATCACTATTAGAATACGAACGGCCAGAGGTATACTAATGAGCCCACCGGGATTTATGATAATTCTCTCATTTGTAATTATTGCCGCGTTATACGGTTTTTTTAACATGGTTATTCAAGGTTCTTTACAAGCTGGTTCTTCAATTCTCATACCCTTGTTCAATTTTACTCTTATGTGGTATTCAATTTTATTGGTGTATCAAAAAGAAGAAAATCGCAACGCTTACAAGTGCATATTTTATGCGGTTGTGGCAAATACGTCGTTCTGGATAACTTGTGCTTTGATTGGGGCGATAAAACCTGGCGTCATTCCATATGTAGTCCCAGGTGATTGGTTTTTTTCTATCGGGTATAGCTCC
>CAJQOR010000370.1 GCA_905479965.1 uncultured Rhizobiaceae group bacterium
CAATATGCAAAAAAATAGCGAACAAGCAACCAGCGAAAAAGTAGCCAGCGAAAAAGCAGCCAGCTTCATCGTTGAGGAAATGGTCGAGGGTGATCATGTCGAGTTACTCATCGGCATTTTGTATGATGAAGCGCACGGATATGTTTTAACAATTGGTGCGGGTGGTATGCTCACCGAGTTGCTAACCGATAAAATTTCGTTGTTAGTTCCGGCTACGAAAACAGAGGTTAAACGCGCGCTTGAGCAAACGAATATTTATAAATTGCTTAGCGGCTATCGGGGAAAACCTAAAAAGAACATCGACGAACTGCTGTCGACGGTTGATAAGTTGCAGTCTTATATAATTGAAAATGCTGGAAAAATAAGTGAATTGGAAATCAATCCGCTGATGGTATCAACAAAATCTGCCATCGCGGTAGACGCTCTGATTGTGAGGTCAAATTGAACGCATATCCAACAACAAGCCCGATCAAATGCAAAGTTGAGGATGGTATATTACAAGTCATGCTCGATAGGCCCAAAGCCAATGCGATTGACTTAGCGACCAGCCGCATAATGGGAGATATCTTTGCAAAATTTCGCGATGATCGTGAATTGCGCGTGGCAATTATTTGTGCTGCAGGAGAAAAGTTCTTTTGCCCCGGTTGGGATTTAAAAGCTGCCGCTGATGGTGATGAAGTTGATGGCGATTATGGGGTTGGTGGGTTTGGCGGTCTGCAAGAGCTTCGTGATCTCAACAAACCCGTAATTGCCGCGGTTAACGGTATTTGCTGTGGTGGTGGGCTCGAATATGCGCTGTCTGCTGATATCATCTTAGCGTCCGAGGAGGCGACATTTGCATTGCCGGAAATCCGCTCAGGTACGGTTGCAGATGCAGCTTCGGTGAAGTTGCCGAAACGCATTCCCTATCATATTGCTATGGAACTGCTTCTAACAGGTCGATGGTTTGACGCGCATGAAGCAAACCAATGGGGCATTGTAAATCACATCTATAAAAATGATGAACTGATGGCACAGGCTTGGAAGATGGCCAAGACCCTCGCATCGGGACCTCCACTTGTTTATGCTGCGATTAAAGAAATTGTGCGTGATGCCGAAGATGCCAAATTCCAAGACGCGATGAACCGCATTACAAAGCGCCAACTTAGCACCGTTGATATTCTATATGGTTCTGAAGATAATAAGGAAGGTGCCAAAGCGTTTGCTGAAAAGCGTGAGCCTGTTTGGAAGGGCAAATAGAGTTTTAAATACGCAATCACAAGTTCTGCAGGATTATAGGTTTTCATCGAGCAAAATCTCAATTCGGATGCTTTCCTGCGCTGAATTGGGTTCGCGTGCTTCGCTGCGTGCACGCAATATTCGAAGTGCACTGCGCACCGCATGGCCTGGGTTTTGCGCAATGATCGCATCAATCTGATCATTTTTTAATGCCGTTTCGCTAAAAGGCGTGCGTTCGTGCACGACTACAGAAATATCACTTAGATTAAGCTTCTCGCATATCACCTCAATCGGAATACGCGCTTCTGAACTCATGACGTAAACCCCGACGATATCATCGCAATGTTCGAGTTGATTACGGATAATGCGCTTGGCTCGCGATAGTTCGCCATAGGTTTCAAGGGAAGGTAAGGGGCGCAAATTTTCAAAACGAGTATTGATCACCGCATCAAAACCATGACGTCGCTCAATGCTATCGGATGAGAGCATTGTTTCAGATATGATCATGATCGATCCAGTTTTTGAACCGCTAAACTTACCGACGATCTTTGCCGCGGTCGCACCAGCTGCGTAGTTGTTCACACCGACAAAATCAAGCTGTTCAAGATTTTCCTGAGCAGATAGAAATTGAACGATATGAACGCCTTTATCATTCAATCTTGAAATCGCATCGCGTACGGGAGGTGATTCTGGCGCCATAATTGCCAAACCGTCTAGTTCAGAAGGTTCGATAGAACTGATGTAATTCGCTACATGGTGAGGATCGCTCATATCCAGTTGCATAACATCCACAAACGTCATGTCAGATCGAAGCGTCTTATTGGCATGCTCAACTTGCTGAATGAGCCCTTCAAGGTATAAATCGCCTCGTTTAGGGAGGAAAAAGCGGAACTTATAGGGCTTGTTTCTAAGAAGATTGACAGCTGCTAGGTTGCGGACAAATCCTATTTGTTCAATAGCAGATTGAACTTTGTCGCGAGTCTTTTGACTCACATTTGGTCGGTCATTTAAGACGCGATCAACCGTTGCTAGGCTCACTCCAGCAGCTTCAGCTAAGTCTTTTGTCGTTGGGACAATCAAAAAAATACCTTCTTTAACCCTTGCTTTAACCCTTGTTTTGTAAGGCTTTCTCCTACAATTTTCCACAAAAATCAAGAAAAATGAGGTACGTACATCATTTTTTACTTGCATTGAGGTACGAACCTCAATTATATCTGTGTCAACTTGATCAAACAATGCGCCCGTTTTGGCGTGAACTATTCAAGTTGAAAATTGAAACCAAAGCAGAAGGGTGGAGGCCTTTTTGCCGTTGGACTTTAAACCATATGTGCCCTGCGTCATCTCAGAGCATAAGGGAGGATAAAAAATGAAATCTAAGTTTTTGAATTCAGTCGCTGCGACAGGTTTACTTGCCTCAGCATCCATGTTTGGTGGTGTCTCAGCCGCACAATCCGCAGATTTGACATTATGTTGGGCCGCTTGGGATCCAGCAAATGCGCTTGTTGAACTTAGTAAAGAGTTCGAAGCGCAATCAGGTCACAGCATGAGTTTTGAGTTTGTGCCGTGGCCAAACTTTGCCGATCGTATGCTTAATGAGTTAAACTCAGGCGGTAAACTTTGCGATCTTCTTATTGGCGATAGTCAATGGATTGGTGGCGCTGCGGAAAATGGTCAATATGTGAAGTTGAACGATTTCTTCGATAAAGAAGGCATCTCTATGGATGATTTCTTGCCAGCAACCGTGACAGGTTATGCTGAGTGGCCAAAGAATACGCCAAACTATTATGCATTGCCCGCTTATGCAGATGTTGTTGGGTGGACATATCGCAAGGATTGGTTCGACCGTCCAGAAATCCAAGCAGAATTTAAAGAAAAACATGGGCGCGATCTAGGTGTGCCAGCAACTTTAGAAGAGCTTCA
>CAJQOR010000371.1 GCA_905479965.1 uncultured Rhizobiaceae group bacterium
TGAAAAAATGGTTTTTCCGGCGCGTTGTCTTTTGGTTCATCACTTGCGCTTGGGTTCGGCGTTGACTTTTTAAACGGGTTGAACCCTGTGTTTACGACGGTGCGCTTTTTGCGACGGCGGCCATTTGCGTCAATCTTGCCAGCATCAAACAGCTTACGACGCGGCGTATCTGTTAACAGCTGATATGCATTGTTAATTTCGGCAAAAACCTCTTGCGCACGCGGGTCGCTATGGTTCTGATCGGGATGCCATACTTTGGCAAGCTTCCGATAAGCCATTTTAATATCTTCATCTCTGGCAGATTGGGCTATTCCCAAAACCGCATAGGGGCTACGCATTACAAATCCCTTTAACTCAATACTGACCCTACACTAGCAAGTAGTGGTTAACCGTAAGTATACGAGAAGGGAGGAAAATTACCGCGTCCCAACGGATTTTGACCACACTTTGTCCCAAAAGAGCGAATTTACAGATTTCGAAGATTAAATAAGATGAATATAGGGTAGGTGATTATGAAGTTTCAGAGAATTTCTTAAGTGTCCAACCACCTGCAGATGACTTACAGCTTAGACCTTCATAAAGGCTAACACCCTCAAAACTCAATAAAGATGTTTTGAAATCGCGACATAACATTTTACCGGATGATCTTTCGGAAATATAAGTGATTTCACCTTGACTACCAGTGACATCGTTGGACCAAGCCAAGCCAGTCGGGGTCTCTGTATTGGCTGCTTGTAAATTTTCAACAGCTGCAACAAATTGCGGACCTGACTTTGAAACCACGCGCTGAATGGTCAAGGCATCCGCCAAAACCTCATCACTAAGTTCGATCTTTTCGTATGATGCGACCGAATACGCAGCCACGTCATTTGTAGCTTGCATTGTTGTCGTAACAGAGCTCATGCATCCTGCAAGTGAAACCGCACCGAGGAGCAACGCGACTTTGCTCAATAGGCGTGTAACTTTTCCAATTGATGAGTTGATGAACTGCGTCATGACTAAAATCAAAATACCTAAAAACTGCATAAAACTATTAAGCTATTAGAAAGCATTATGCCTGTTGTAAGGTTAACAATATGTGACCAGGATGAAATTTATCGTGATAAAGGTGCGTTTATCAGGGTGTTGAGGTCAATTGGTGTTATTTTTGATGGGAATAACATCTCCCACTTGCGCCAACATTAACTATAATAAACTGCATAAAGGCGTTAAATGGGTGGTTTAGTGATGATGTTGGTTGATGCGGAATTGTCAGCGATAAGCTTTTGTTTACTATCCTAAAGCAATCATCAAAACGTCATGCGAATTCTTCAATTATCGCAGCAAACGTTGAAATTTATTCGCCGTGCGGGGAAAAAACTTAAATGGTATGCCAGATGCAAGAGCGCCCACATAGCGGTTGTTTTGATAGTACCCATTGAGCGAAATGCGGCTGATAGAATGCAGATTGTCTTTTGCCATTTCACGCAATACATCCGGCTCTGTTGAAACCGCTAAATCAAACCCTAATCGCTTGGCAGCATCATATTCACGTTGGTTGGCATTTTCCAGCTTGCCATAAGGAAAGGCAATATTCGTCGGGCGGGTGGATATCATTGTTTCCACATCGCGGCGTGATTGATCAAGTTCAATTTCAAGCTGTTCATCTGATAAGAGCGCAAGGTTAGGATGGCTGATAGTATGAGCACCAATTTGCGCCAGTGGTTCGGCTGATAATTGTTTTAATTTAGCTTCATCCATGATGAGCTGATGCGTAATGTCGGTTGCGTTCACGCCATTTTGCTGAGCGACTTCATCAAGTCGTGTGATAACCTCATTCTGGTCAAGTGACATGATGTCATGCGCCAGCCAACAAAATAAATTGTATTTTTCTGACAAGTTACTCGCACTTATGTTTCGCGGACCATTGCCGAGATCATATTTTAGATTGTTGGTCTTAATAACCAGTTCAGAAACTGTTTCCCACCACATGGTGTGTTGACGCGCAACAAAACCGCTACAAGCAAAGACTGTAAATGGGATATTGTGTTTCCTAAAGATTGGTAATGCATATTCAAAATTATTGCGATATCCATCATCTAAAGTGAACACCATTGCAGGCTGCTTTGGGTCAGCATTTTTGAAGTGATCAGGTAAGTCATCAAGTGCAATCGCTTTATAGTTCTTTGATTTAAGCTTGATAATGGCTTTTTCTAAAAACTCAGGCGTAATGCTTAAATGTGCATTGGGATCAAATCGAGAATATTTGTGTGGCTCCACCCGGTGCAGGGTAAAAATTGAGCCCAACCCACGCGCGCTTGGGTATATTCCAGTGCTCGACGCGGCCGAAAATAACTCCAACCCAGTTTGGATTGCAGCTTTTTTAATGGATCGTTTCGCGGCAAAAAGCCCTGGATTACTCATTTAAAAATATCTCGGTGTCAGGACCAAGTTTTATCATTGTATCGTTAAAGTAGAATAAAGAAAATTAGTCGCGATCTGGTCGTTAAGCGAAAGACCGCCGACATAGTTAACAGGGCATGAATTTTAAAAATTTGCCGCGCAGATGCTTAAGTTTGAGTGCCGCCAATTGTCATCTGATCCATGCGTAAGTGAGGTTGACCAACGCCCACTGGCAGGCTTTGACCTTGTTTCCCACACATGCCAATACCTGTATCAAGGGCCATGTCATTGCCCACCATAGAAATGCGGTGCATAGCTTCTGGCCCATTTCCAATCATCATCGCGCCTTTAACTGGAGCTCCGATCTTACCATCTTCAATGAGGTAGGCTTCCGTGCAGCCAAATACAAATTTACCAGATGTAATATCAACTTGTCCGCCGCCAAATGAGACAGCATATATACCGTTCTTAACCGATGTGATGATTTCTTCAGGTTCCTTGTCACCACCCAACATATAAGTATTTGTCATGCGCGGCATAGGTTGGTGCGCATAGCTCTGACGGCGACCATTGCCTGTTGCTTTCACACCCATCAAGCGTGCATTTTGACGATCTTGCATGTAGCCAACCAGTTTACCATCATCGATCAACACATTGTAGCCAGAAGGCGTGCCTTCATCATCAACTGAGAGCGAGCCGCGACGACTTTCAATTGTACCATCATCGACAACGGTCACACCTTTTGCAGCAACTTGCTGCCCCATTAATTCAGCAAAAGCAGAGGTTTTTTTGCGGTTAAAATCACCTTCAAGTCCGTGACCAACAGCTTCATGCAGCATGACGCCAGGCCAACCTGCACCCAGCACAACATCCATTGTGCCTGCAGGCGCTGGAATGGCTTCTAAATTCACAAGCGCTTGTCGCAATGCTTCATCAGCCCCTTGTTGCCAGCTTTCAGTAAGAAGAAAATCACCGAATTCTTGCCGGCCACCAATGCCGTAAGTTCCAGTTTCTTGTCTGTCACCTTGTCCAACGATAACTGAGATATTCATGCGTGTCAGCGGGCGCACATCGCGCACGATATGACCATCAGCACGCAAAATGTTTACAACTTGCCAGCTTGCACTTAGTGAAGCAGATACTTGGCGAACTTTGTCGTTTTTATCGCGTAAATATGCATCCATCTCTTTGAGCAAAGACACTTTGGTTTCAAAATTGGGAGATTGAAGCGGGTTTTCTTCTGAATAAAGCTTTTTGTTTGTGCCTTGAGGCGCGTCACTATAAGTGCCTTTATATCCGCGAGTAACCGCACCCACTGCATCAATGGCGCGCTTTAATGCGCTTTCACTTAACTCTCCAGAATGTGCATAACCTGTTGCTTCTCCAGCGACGGAACGCAATCCAAAGCCTTGATCGGTATTATAAGATCCAGATTTTAATCGACCATCATCAAACATCAAAGATTCTGACTCTGCATATTCAAGGAAAAGTTCACCATCATCGGCGTTAGATAAACTATCTGATACCATGCTTTGCAATTTGCTTGCTTCAATATCAAATTTTTCGATGAGGTTGATCGACATAAATATTCTCCGAAAAAGGGGTCAATTTCTATAAGCCACATTTAAGCATTGTGTTTGATGAATTCAAACACAATTAGCAATGCCGTAGGCTCACATTAAGGTGAGTATGGAATTTATGGGTGTAATGAAGGGCTATTCGAGCGCTGCAAAACCATCTGAGAACCCTGTTAAGTCAACGGGAAGGCCTATACCTTCTTCTTCGCTTTGGAAAATAAAGAAGATCGCGGTGCTTCCAGCTTTCAGTGCATTTAACATCGCATCATCCATGATAACCTGCACAAAACATCCATCAGAAAAACAACGCGTGAAATAGGCTCTACCGAGGTCTTTACCATCGATGATCAAACCCAGACCACTAGGTAGCAAAACTCCCAAAGGAGCTAAAATCCGCAAAATCCGTGCTTGTTTGTCAGCTGTTTTAATCACAATGACTGACAAGCCAACATCATCGCGATCATCTGCAACAACATTTTGCATCAAAACACATTGATCGCCTGGTGCACCTGCTGGCTGATCGCAGACAATATGCCATTCACCAAATTTTTGTTTGATAAATCCGGGAGGTTGACTGCTTTTGCCATTAGGATTGGGAATTACTTGTCGTCTAGGGTCGGTTTCTGCGGTCTGCGCTGACACGACACTGGGCACGAGGTAACCCATAAAAATGAAGAACAATATTGCGACTTTAGATAATTTCATTCG
>CAJQOR010000372.1 GCA_905479965.1 uncultured Rhizobiaceae group bacterium
TTGCAGCGTGTGCTGCGTTTGCGACAGTCCTTTCCGGCTGCGCAAGCTATCAACCTGCCCCACGCGCTTTTCATGAAGCTACCATTCAACCATATCGATTGGATTCAGGTGATCGTTTACGCGTCACCGTATTTGAGCAAACAGGTTTGACGGGCACTTATAGCGTCGATCAAGCTGGATACATCTCATTCCCACTGGTCGGAGCAATTGCCGCACGCGGCAAAACCGCCCAAGAACTTGAGGGGGTTGTTGCAGAGCAGTTAAAACAAGGCTTCTTGCGTGATCCGGATGTTTCTATTGAGATAGACCAATATCGCTCTTTCTTTATCCTCGGTGAAGTTGGCCAACCCGGTCAATATGCTTATGTACCTGGAATGACTGTACAAAATGCGATCGCAATTGCGGGCGGCTTTAGCAGCCGAGCCAATCAAAAAACGACCGATATCACACGCAAAATCAACGGTAAGATCATGACTGGTAAAGTTTCCATTTCCAGCCCAATCTTAGCCGGCGACACCATCTATATTCACGAACGCTTGTTCTAAGATTTCAGCATCATAAAACAGGTTTTGAGGACAATATCGAACACATGACTGAGCAGCCGTTACGCATCATCCATTGTTTTCGCTCTCCGGTAGGCGGTATTTTTCGCCATGTTCGTGATCTGGTTAATTATCATTCAGAGCAAGGCCATAAAATCGGCATCTTATGCGACAGCTCAACAGGTGGTGCACACGAGGAAAAGCTGTTTGAAACAATTCTTCCCAAGCTAGAGCTTGGACTGCAACGCATGGAAATTGGACGTGCTGTTACGCCCAAAGATTTTCTTGCGGCACGTAAAGTTTATAAAGAAATCAAAAGTTTGCAACCTGATGTATTGCATGGGCACGGCGCTAAAGGCGGCGCCTATGTTCGGCTCTTAGGTTCATTCTTGCGGGGATCCCAGTCTCGCGTTACCCGCTTTTATTCCCCCCATGGCGGCACCCTGCACTACAAGTCTTCAAGCTTGCAGGGTAAAGCCTATTTTGCCGTTGAACGCTTTTTAGAACGTTGGACGGATGGGCTCATTTTTGTAAGTGATCATGAGCGAAAGACCTATTTCGACAAGATTGGAACGCCCACAACCGATTGGGATTTGGTCTATAACGGATTAACCAAAAATGACTTTCAACCCATCAAAGACAAAGATAATGCTGTAGATTTTCTTTATATTGGCATGATGCGAGACCTCAAAGGTCCTGATGTTTTTATTGATGCTTTACGCGTTGCTGAGCGTATAACCGGTCGACCATTAACCGCACACATGGTTGGCGATGGGCCTGACAAAGACAGCTATCAGCTTAAAATCCACAAAATGGGTTTGGGTGAGCGTATAAAAATGCACCCTGCAATGATGGCGCGCGACGCTTTTGCGCTTGCACGCAATGTCGTCATCCCATCTCGTGCGGAAGCTATGCCCTATATTGTGTTAGAGACTGTTGCAGCTCAAAAACCAATTATCTGCACCAATGTTGGTGGAATACCTGAAATTATGGGCGAAGATTGCGCATCGATGGTGAGACCAGGGGATGCCAACGCGCTTGGCGCAATCATGGCAAAAGCGGTTGATGAAAAAGACTGGCTTGCAAGCTGTTTGCCGGACCGCGATCAGTTTACCCAGCGATTTTCGGTTCAGACAATGGCTGATAACCTCTCCAATATTTACCAAAAAGCATGCAAAAAAGCCGCTTAAACAGTAATTACAACGAGTTTTGTCAAGTATTTCTTAGCTCCTTTGCGTTACGATTTGTTCCAGTATTGAGTTCCTCTTTGTGTTTTTGAGGAGTTTTGTGTAGCGGGTGGGTAAAATGAGTAATCGTATTTCGGACAAAGTGAGCCAGGTAAATGCTGCGCCTTTAGCGCCAACAGATCTGGCTCCTGATGACAATTCAGATCTTTTAGATAAGAATACCATAAATGGTGTTGAGAAAAACAATCTCAACCGCCTTGCTCGCCACATCGCCGAACAATTAGTTGATGAAAATTACTCGCCAGCCATCATTCGCGGAAGCTTTCGCGTCTTTGAAGCAATGGGCTTCTTCGTTGCAGGCTTTGCGCCTTACTTCTCCCAAGACCACCACACAGATGGAACATGGATGAGCCACTCAAGTGTCATTGTCTTATCGACCATCTTGCTTGCGATGGCGTATTATGCCGGTGGCCTTTATACCACACAAAGTCTGTCTGCCGGAATACGCGTATTGCCACGCGCCATGGCAATCGTATCATCTCTCTTTGCATTAATGGCATTGGGTGGATATTTCATCGACTTTAATTTCCTATTTGACTGGAACTGGTTCAGCTCTTGGTTTGTCGGTGCGATTGCGTCTATCTGTATAACACGCGTGCTATTTGCCGCTTCGATGAAGAAGTGGAACCGCAATGGCTTTATGGAACGCCGTGCGGTGATTGTTGGCGGCGGTAGCGCTGCCAAGAAACTTATCCGTGATATCGAAGCAGAGCCAGATAACGATATTCGCATTTGCGGCATTTTTGATGATCGTGCGGATGACAGATCTCCTCCAGTTGTTGCTGGTTATCCAAAACTGGGTACAGTCAAGGACGTCATCGCCTTTTCACGTATGACGCAAATTGATCTGATTATCCTTACGCTACCGCTTGCAGCTGAAAGCCGCTGGATTGGCATGCTTAAACATTTATGGGTTCTGCCAGCTGATATTCGTCTTGCAGCGCATGCAAATTCGATGAAATTCCGTCCACGCTTTTACAGCTTCATGCAAAACAGCCAGATACCGATGTTGGATCTGTTTGATAAACCGATTGCTGACTGGGATTCTGTGAGTAAACGACTGTTTGATATTTTCTTCGCATTGGTGGCGTTAACATTATTGTGGCCAATAATGATCGGTGCAGCGATCGCGATTAAAATGACTTCAAAGGGCCCAGTATTCTTTAAGCAAAAGCGTCATGGCATTAATAACGAAGAGATTTTAATCTATAAATTCCGATCTATGTATACTGAAATGTCGGATGAAAAAGCTGCTAATCTCGTTACTAAAGACGACCCTCGTGTCACGCCGGTTGGGCGCTTTATCCGCAAAACATCAATTGATGAATTACCTCAATTGTTCAACGTGTTGATCGGCAATGTGTCGCTGGTGGGCCCTCGCCCGCACGCAGTTGTTGCGCAAGCACAGAATAAATATTTCGCAGATGTCGTTGATGGCTACTTTGCCCGCCACCGGGTTAAACCTGGTATTACAGGATGGGCGCAGATCAACGGTCTTCGCGGTGAAATCACATCCGATGATAAGATAAAGCAGCGGACTGAATATGATCTCGACTATATCGAGAACTGGTCCTTGTGGTTTGACGTAAAGATTTTATTCAAGACCCCGTTTAGCCTCTTCAATACGGAAAATGCATATTGAGCGACCTACCCGCCAATTATACCCCCTTTGACGCTGGCTATGTCACACAGCCCACTCGCGCAAACCAGGGCGTTGGGCTGCGATTAGGTCAATTGACTATATCAACAAGGACCATCGGCAATTGGGCGATTGGTTTTTGTATGCTGACGTCTGGCTTTGTGATGCGCGAACCTGCGCCCTATGAGCTGTTATTATGCGCCGTTTTGGGGATTTGGTTTCTCGCTGGTTTAAAAATCTCGCGCACCGTCGCGCCATTGCTTGTTTTGTGGATCTTATACAATATCGGTGGTTTAGGCTCGATGCTCACCATGGATGATTATGGTGACATACCGCTTTACCTGGCCGTGACCTTATTCTTGGCACTTACGTCGGTGTTTTTTGCCGCCGTGATTGAACAAGATTACCGCAAACTCTCTGTTATCTTTAAGATGTATGTTATTTCTGCCTGTATCACGTCCCTATTGGGCATTGGTGGGTATTTAGGCATTATTCCGGGCGGCGATGTATTTACGCGTTACGGGCGCGCGATGGGTGCTTTTCAAGATCCCAACGTGTTTGGACCATTTTTGGTACTTCCAGCGATGTACCTGCTACATGGCCTCATCACCGGCAAACTAAAAGATGCACCTCTTCGCACACTTGGCTTACTCATTGTAACCCTCGGTGTATTCTTGTCGTTCTCCCGCGCAGCGTGGGGTCTTTATGCAATTTGCGGGTTGTTTCTTATCTCACTTTTGTTGGTGAAATACCGAAGTGGTGGTTTTCAACTTAAGATCTTCATGATGTCTATTGTAGGTTTTGTTGTGTTAATTGGTGCCATTATGATTGCACTTCAGATCGATCATATCGCAGAGTTATTTACAACCCGAGCGCAGATTGTTCAAGAGTACGACGGAGCCCGCCTCGGTCGTTTTGCCAGACACGCGATTGGTTTTGCTATGGCCATGGAACATCCGCTGGGGATTGGACCACTGGAATTTGGCCTCACTTTTGGTGAAGATACACATAATATGTATCTCAAATCACTTATGGCCTATGGCTGGCTTGGTTTTATCAGCTATATGGTTTTGTTCTGCTTGACGTTTTGTTTCGGTTTTAAATACATGCTTCGCGAACGCCCATGGCAGAAATACTTTATGCTTGCGATGATTGTATTGTTTGGACATGCGCTTGTTGGTATCGTTATTGATAACGATCACTGGCGTCATTTCTTCCTTTTATACGGTATTGTTTGGGGTTGTATTGCGGCTGAAAAACGTTTTGGCGCGCAATATAACTAAGCGATATAACACGTGATCTTACCTATAGTCATACTTGCTGAATGAGACTTGCCTTCACAAGGCGCATCTGTTCTAAGCTAGGCTATCTTTGGTATCCTCTCTCACTCCGGAACATAAAATGCAGCATATAAAAGCAGTTTTATTCGACATGGATGGCCTCATGTTGGACACGGAAACTATTTCCATGCAATCGATGAAAAAGGCGACAGAGCGCTTAGGGCTCAACGTTAAAGATCAATGGCTTTTTGACATTATTGGCATGAACCGCAAAGGGGCTGAAGCCTATATGTCTGACAAGCTTGGGCATGCATTGCCTGAGGGTCTTGATGCTGCTTATATGGACATCTACACTGACCATCTGTTCACGCACGGCATTGATCTCAAGCCCGGCATTACAGAATTGCTTGATTATCTTACTGCCAATAATATCCGCCGCGCCGTTGCCACATCCACGCGTACCGAAATGGCCCATAAAAAATTGAAAAGCTCTGGAATTTTTGACTATTTTGAATACATCATTGGTGGCGATCAAGTTACCAATGGTAAACCTGCGCCGGACATTTATTTGCGTGCAGCAGAACATGTTGGTGTAAAGCCCGAATTCTGCCTTGCGTTAGAAGATAGCGATAATGGTGCAAAGGCAGCCTATGCAGCTGAGATCAGCGTCATTGTTGTGCCAGATTTAAAACAGCCAAAAGACGAGACGAAGAAAATGGCAACCAAAGTTGTGACAAGTCTTCATGATGTGCGTACTCTGTTGGAAAATGCGAATTAACGAGGATCAGGAAAGACGATGACTTTAACAATTGTTGCAAAACTAACTGCAATTGCCGGCCAAGAAGGGTTTATTGCAAAACAACTTAGCTCTCTTGTTGTGCCGACACGTGCCGAAAAAGGCTGCATTCAATATGACTTGCACCAAAGCAATGATAATCCTGCAGTCTTTCTATTTTTCGAACTTTGGGAGACCAGAGAACTTTGGCAAGACCACATGAACTCTGCGCATATCAAAGCCAATGGCGTTGCCACCAAGGGTAAGATCGATAACGTTGAGCTGCATGAAATGAGCCAGATCGCCTGATCTGACCTTTATCAAAAACTGGCTACGATCTTAAGACTTGGCTGAGCTTTGTTCACCCTATTGGATTTCATCCATTTCATCTTTTAATTCACCCTGCCAAACATCTAGGTTTGCTATGATACTTTGAATGAATTCTTCATTTTCCATGGCCGGAATGCTTGGATCATATTTATCTGCAACTTCCAGCATGGCTTTGCGATCCATACGGCGGAACGCTTCGCCCATTTGAATGGAGTGATCGCGTTCGACCCCTAATGCTTCAAAAGCTGATGCGCCCATACGGATAGAGCCATCGAAAGTTTCGCGAACAATATCTCGACATCCCGCATGCCACAAATCATAAACATGATTACGATCAACAGCGCGTGCAAGCACATGCACATGAGGATGATGTTTCGTCACATGGCGCACCATCTCGGTGATCTGTTCCTTGTCATCAATCGCAATGATCAATAGTTTTGCTTCATCAATACCCGCAGCATGCATCATATCAGGACGCGCAGCATCACCATAATAGGTGCGCAAGCCAAAGACTTTCATATTGTCAATTTGCTTAGAGCTGAAATCAATGACCGTCGCACTATAACCGGCAATGCGCAGCATGCGCTCTATAACACCGCCGACACGGCCTCTGCCGGCAATGATGATATGGTTTTTCTCTTCAATCTCGTCGCCTTCACGTTCCTGACCAATCACATATTTGGGCGCAATCACCTTGTCATAGAAAATGAACAGCAAAGGTGTGAGAAGCATGGAAAGCGCAACAATGAGCAATAATTGATCCGCAACACTTTCTGGGATCACATTGTTTGCAACGGTGAACGATAACAGGACAAAACCAAATTCACCCGCCTGAGCCAAACCAAGTGCGAACAACCATTTATCGCTGCCACGAAGTTTAAACACAAAGGCAAGCACGACAAGCACGCCAGCTTTTAGCGCAATCAATCCAATTGTAAGCCCAACGATAGTCGCAAGATTGTCAAAAAGTAGAATGAAATTTATCCCTGCGCCAACGGTCATGAAGAACAAACCGAGCAGCAAGCCTTTAAAGGGATCGATGTCAGATTCAAGCTCATGGCGATATTCACTATTGGCGAGTACAACACCGGCAAGGAACGTACCGAGCGCCGGCGACAAGCCCACAAGTGACATCAGTAGCGCGATGCCTATCACCATCATCAATGCCGTAGCAACGAACAATTCCCGCAAGTTGGCGCCTGAAATAAATCTGAAAATGGGTGTCGTCAGATAGCTACCAGCTAGGAGCACAAAGCCGATTGCACCCAGCGTAACCAACGCCGTTTGCCATCCACTTAGCCCTTCAACAAGGCTCATGGATGCCCCATGACCATCATCTGCATGTGACCCATCTGCCGCATGGGAGGCAGCATCGGTACCGTGAGATGCGGTATTTGCAGCCACATCCATCAATTCAGGAATAGCAAGCAGCGGAATGAACGCCAACATCGGGATCACTGCAATATCTTGCGTTAGAAGAACGGAGAAACTTGACTGCCCACCATCGCTTTTCATCAAACCTTTTTCGTTCAGCGTTTGCAACACGATGGCCGTTGACGATAGCGCAAGCACCATGCCGATCGCGAGCGCAATTGTCCAAGGTTGGCCGAACGCCATGGCAATAGCCATAGCGGCAAGTGTGGTTAAAACCACTTGCCCGCCGCCTAGACCTATTAATTTGCCGCGCATTTCCCACAGCAATTTTGGTTCCAATTCAAGCCCCACCAAAAACAGCATCATCACTACGCCAAATTCGGCAAAATGCTGGATTGATACCACATCGACATTTAACGCGGCCAGAACAGGCGAAATCAATATACCTGCGATCAAATATCCAAGCACCGAACCCAACCCCAATCGCGTCGCAATGGGTACGGCGATAACGCCTGCAATTAGAAAAATGAATGCAAGCAATAAAAAGTCAGTCATGAATGCCCCGGCTTGTTTTAAACATTTGGTTTTTAAAATATTGAAATGACCATAGTGACAATGAAGGCTGCGAGCAATATCAAGTTTGACTTACCCAAGCCTCAGCGCATCGCTGATATTTACCAATCCAACCGCGCAAAAAGATTTTGCAGACTACCGTGTATTTACGTATAAAACTGCACAAAATTTCACCAGAAATGAATATTGTTGGGCAATTAGGCCCGTTTTATCGTGATAAAATCATCTAAAATCACCGTTTTTTTGGTTTGGCACGCTCTTTGCGTTGTTATTTTCATGTGCAGCGCATCTAGGGTTCCGGTTTCATGACGAAACGCTGGTCCGAGAGATGCAAGCTGAAGAGTTTTCAGTTACACGGCGGGGCAAAATCCCGGGAGACTACTGCACAGGTTTGCGCACGCAAACTGACTCCCGGTTTGTGCGCAAATCCTTTTACATCAACGTTCGAGAGAACGGGCTGACTATGACAGTTGGTCATAACAAAAGGGTATAAACATGATTAAACAGTTCACCAAAGCACTTCTCACTGCCTCAATCATCGCTTTGCCTCTAGCTATTACATCCGGTTCACCAGCATTTTCCGAAGAGAAAAAAGAATTTAAAGTTTGCTGGTCAATCTATGTTGGCTGGATGCCATGGGGTTATCTGCAAGACAGCGGCATCATGAAAAAATGGGCTGATAAATATGAAATTGATGTCGAGATCGTTCAGATCAACGACTATGTGGAATCCATCAACCAATATACTGCTGGCGAATATGATGGCTGTTCCATGACCAATATGGATGCTTTATCTATTCCTGCAGGTGGCGGTGTCGACACAACAGCACTTCTTGTCGGCGATTATTCCAACGGTAATGATGGCGTCATATTAAAAGACAAAACAAGCCTTGCGGAGATCAAAGGGCAATCAGTTAATCTAGTTGAATTATCGGTATCACATTACTTACTCGCACGCGGACTTGAAAGCGTTGGTCTATCTGAAAAAGATATCACTGTGGTCAACACATCAGATGCTGACATGATTGCAGCATATGCAACAGATGATGTGACATCTGTTGTGACATGGAACCCGCTTTTGTCCGAAATTGAAGCACAAGCCAATGCAACGAAAGTGTTCAACAGCGCAGATATTTCCGGTGAAATCATCGATATCATGATGGTCAACACCCAAACGCTTGCAGACAATCCTGCATTTGGTAAAGCGCTCACAGGTGCTTGGTATGAAATCCTTGGCTTAATGAAATCCGGAGATGAAACAGCTTTAACTGAAATGGCAACGGCATCAGGGACAGACCTTGCTGGCTATAATGCACAATTAGCCACCACAAAAATGTTCTATGACCCAGCGGAAGCCGTTGCGTTTACTGCATCCAGCGAATTACCTGGCACAATGAAATTTGTTGCAGAATTTCTTTATGACAAAGGTATCTTGGGTGAAGGCGCGCCAAGCCCTGAATTTGTGGGTGTTTCCTTCCCTGATGGCAGCACTTATGGCGACGCCAACAATGTCAAACTGCGCTTTGATAA
>CAJQOR010000373.1 GCA_905479965.1 uncultured Rhizobiaceae group bacterium
CGACTTTTGCAAAACCAATTCATATGTAAGGTGATCTGATGAATTTGAACATATATCTATCGGGTGAAATCCATACGTCTTGGCGCGAAGAGATCATGGATGGCTGTCAGGCTAAAAATCTAGATGTAAGCTTTTCTGCGCCTGTTACGGATCATGGCGCATCAGATGATTGCGGTGTTGCGATCTTAGGTGCGGAAGAGCAAAAATTTTGGCATGATCATAAGGGTGCTAAAATGAACGCTATTCGCACGCGTAAAGGTATCGAAGATGCCGATGTGGTTGTCGTGCGCTTTGGCGAGAAATATAAGCAATGGAATGCTGCATTTGATGCAGGTTATGCATCAGCTCTTGGCAAATCCATCATTGTCATTCATTCAGATGATCATCAACATGCCCTTAAAGAGGTTGATGCAGCAGCGCTTGCGGTGTGCGAAAAGGCAAGCGAAGTTGTTGATATTTTGCAATATGTTTTAACCAGCAAATTGCCTGGTTAAAGTGACCCGAATTGCGCGGGATGTCTTATTGCACCCGCGTGATCTCAAAGCCCTGTTTGCGAAGCAACTCGATAACACCTTCTTCACCGGGAAGATGAAGCGCACCAACTGCGATAAATGCATTACCCTTGTTTAAAATAGGTTCTGAGCGCTCTGCCATGAGGTAGTTTCTCTCGAGGATGATCTTCGCTTCAAAAGCACCGAAATCTTCATCGGGATTTTCATCTTGGCCCAATTCTTTGGCCACAGCTTTCAGCGCGGGCGTTATGAGCGCGATATCTTCTTGCAAATATAATTGTGTCATTGTTTCGCTTACATCGTTGAGCACATCACCTAAGCGTAGGCTTTCAACGAGGCCTTTAACCTGAAAATCAATAGGTAGGGACGCCATTGCTGACACTTGTTCCAAAATCGTTTCTAATCCATCGAGTTCAATGCCTTGAGTTTTTGCGCGTTCGACGATTTGAAAATCTAAAATCTGCTCGCCATTGGCTTTCCGTTGTTGTTCGCATTCTGGGACACTGACGAGGCTCATGACCATCCATGGCTTCAAACGGGCAACAAAACTTGCAGGTATGCCGCGTTTGTCGAGTTCCGCTTCGACAAAGGATTTGTCATCATCGGACATGGTGCTTGTAAGTTTTTGCCCATTTGTGAACATGGTCAATTCAGGGTTTTTCAATAAAGCAGCTTGGGCTTTTAGCGGATCAAGCAGGTCAAGTGTTTCAATGACAACCTTATCGGATTGATCAATGGCGTGTTTGACGTTGTCGGATAAGTTTAAAATTCGCGGATCGGTCACATGCATGGTGCCATAAAGCCATGAGGGTTTTTGCCCGTTCTTTGTGATTTTCCAAAACAGGCCTTGTCCATTCGGTGTGTTTGTAGCTTCTAAACGCGCATCACTTAAGGCTTGAACTGGCAATTGGTCGATCAGATTATTACCAATACAGGATTTTTCCAGCTCATCTGATTGCACTTGGTCCACTGCAAACATAGTGAAAATGACAAAGCTGATGAGCGCCAGAACGTGGAGCCCAATAGCAACTGTTTGGTCAAGGTATTCGTTTAAAAATCTGCGCCAAGTAATAGTTTTGGTCAACGTGAGCGTCCCTAAATAGATATCGTGAGAGGATATTACCTCAAATATGCCACAAAATTGGTAAATGAATTAGCACCAAGCGTGATTATGGTTTTCAACTGATTAACGCCGACCTTTTGCATTCCAATTATGGAAAGTTGGTTCAAGCGCGCGGATGCGCCTTATTATAGATATCAAGCAATCGAGCTGTATCTACGCCAGTGTAAATTTGCGTTGTCGACAGGCTTGCATGGCCCAGTAATTCCTGAATGGTTCTTAAGTCTCCCCCGCCTGCTAGCAAGTGAGTCGCAAAGGAATGGCGCAATGCATGAGGTGTTGCGGTATCGGGTAAATTGAGCGCTGAACGTAGTCTTTTCATATCCCGCTGGATGATGGCTGCATGCAATTTCCCCCCACGTGCGCCTCGGAATAACAACTCTTTATCATCCAAATGGAAAGGGCATAAATTGATATAGGTTTCAATGGCATCAATCGCGACGGGAAGGATGGGAACAATTCTTGATTTTCCCCCTTTACCCTGAATTCGCAAAGCATCGGTTTTCTGGCCAATCTCACCGCGCAATAGATTAAGCGCTTCTGAAATGCGCAAGCCGCATCCATAAAGGAGTACCATCACCGCAGTATTTCGAGCGGCCAACCACGGTTCATCGATCATTTGCAGATCTTGATTGGTAACGCGGATTGCATCTTGTGCAGTGAGTGGTTTGGGAAGTGATTTAGGTTGTTTGGGAGATCTGACCGCCCTTGCTCCTGAGGCATTGGCCAAGCCTTGTTTCTCTAAATATCGTAGAAAAGAGCGAACACCAGCTAATCCACGTCCCAATGTGCGCGCTCCTGCGCCATCGCGTCGGCGTGAGGCCAAAAAACCACGCAAATCAGCTGGGCGAATGTCTGCAAGATCTTTAATGCTGGGCGGCTTTGCTAAATAATCGGTCATAAAAATAAGGAATTGACGTAAATCCCGCTCATAAGCTTCAACCGTTTTGTCAGAAAGCCGGCGCTCAGATTCTAGATTAATCAACCAGCTGGACTGTTGCTTGATTACATCTTTATGGGCAATTGTGAGATATTCAGCCATGAAATCCACTATATTCTGGGTTCAACTCTTTCAAATTTTACCGCAGATATGTTATTGCGCCGTTAAATATGGATGAAAAGACGTAATTTTGGTTTACGTCACAGTAACTACACAATTCGCTGCAATATATCGGCAAACAGCCTACAACAATTCGGGTGTTTTGATCCAAGCAGTATATGTAGATAATGGTGCAACATGTTTAAGCGCAATGAAATGACCGCTTTTGGTGGTTTGACAGAAGCTCTGCAGCTATTAACGTATGGCAGACCTGGCCATGTCGTTGATGAATTGATTGCGGAACGCGGAAAAGGCATTATGAGCCATCCGCTATGGCCTGTAATTCGACCTATTGCTCACACAATTTTGCATTATCGCGAGGCTATTCAATTTGCGGATGCGACCAGTCATTTGTCGGGTCATGATTCCTTTGAATATATCAGTAAGATTTTGAATCTTCAGATTAATGTCTCAGGATATGACCGTATACCGCGCGAAGGCGCGTTTTTACTTGTTAGTAATCACCCAACAGGAATTGCTGACGGCATTGCGATGTTTGATATGCTGAAGGGTGTGCGCCCTGACATGATGTTTTTTGCCAATCGCGATGCGATCCGAGTGAACCCTCGTTTGAATGAAATCATCATTCCAGTTGAATGGCGTGAGGAATATAAATCACGCTTAAAAGCGCGCGAGACTTTGCAACTCACATCTCAAACCTTCAAGCAAGACAAGGCCGGAATTTTGTTCCCATCGGGTCGTATCGCGTATTGGGATAATGAAAAGGGTAAACTGGCTGAACGTGAATGGAAACCATCGGTTTATTCCATGGCGCGCAAATATAATCTACCTATTTTGCCTGTGAATATGAGCTCTCGTAATTCTGGGTTATTTTACTTCTTGTCGAAATATTCAGCTGAATTGCGCGATATCACGGTGTTTCATGAATTGCTGAACAAGAAAAACAAGGTCTTTAATTTTAAAATTGGCAACATCATCATGCCGGATCAATTGGGCCATGATATGAATGCGGCGACCAAAGCACTTGAGGACCACACGGTTCATGGTCTTGTAGATGATTTGGATTGCGATTTTGATCTTGGTTTCCAGCACGATTACAGTAAAAAATATTCAACAGCATTTTAAAATAATTATCAAAGAACAAAGAAAAACCGGCGCTTGATCAAAACGCCGGTTTTTTTGTTTTATGCTTTAGCTAGATTAGCTGCTAGTTAGCTGCCAGATTAGCCACCAGATTAGCCGATTGATTGGCCAGTCTTAGCCCAGTCAGCCATAAATGCGTCTAAACCTTTGTCTGTCAAAGGATGTTTAACGAGCGCTTTAAGTGTAGCTGGCGGTGCGGTAATAACGTCTGCGCCAATAAGCGCTGCATCTTTAACGTGGTTCACTGTACGAACAGAGGCAGCCAAAATCTCAGTTTGGTAATCGAAATTGTCATAGATCTGACGGATCTCAGCAATGAGTTCCATGCCGTCTAGGCTGATGTCATCCAAGCGACCGATAAACGGTGAGATAAACGTTGCGCCTGCTTTTGCTGCAAGCAATGCTTGGTTTGCAGAAAAACACAAAGTGACATTTGTTTGGTGCCCGTCACCTGTTAGCGCTTTACAAGCTTTCAAGCCATCAAGCGTTAGAGGTAGTTTGATGCAGATATTGTCTGCGATCTTTGCAAGCACTTCTGCTTCTTTGAGCATTTCGCTATATTCCATAGCCGTGACTTCAGCAGACACAGGGCCTTCTACAATGGAACAGATTTCTTTAGTTACTTCGATGATGTCACGACCAGATTTCATGATCAGGGAAGGGTTAGTTGTCACACCATCCAACAGACCCAGATCATTAATTTCTCTGATATCGTCTACATTGGCTGTATCGACAAAAAATTTCATAATTGAACTCCGAATTTATCAAGC
>CAJQOR010000374.1 GCA_905479965.1 uncultured Rhizobiaceae group bacterium
ACACGCGCTTCTGAGGATTGGTTTTGGAAGTGGGTGCTGATGACTACCCCCTTAATCACCCTTCTTGCGGGCATCGCGGCCAAAGCGTGGTGGTTCAATCTTACGCTTCTTTTCCTCACTGATTTGCTTGGGGGGCTCAGGCGCTTTAGCCTCATCTTTACGATCAGCCCACGGCCCTTCTGATGCTTTTTCTTCACGCGGTGCGTCATAATCGTCTGAACCTTTAACAGACGCGCGGCTATCGCTGCGGCCGGCATCACTTTGAGGAGTTGTACGCTCTTTGTTGCCGCGGAACATTCCGCCATCATTACGCGCTCGGGTTTGCGCATCAATATCGTTGTCATATGTTTGCGCGCCAGCATAACCTTCCAATGGATCATCACCATATTGGTTTGGTCCAACTGTGCCACGTTTTGTCAGCCAGAACAGCGCTAGAATTAGACCTAGCAATGGGATGATAAATGCAAGCATCCACCATCCTGTACGGTTCGTATCGTGCAAACGTCGCACGCCAACTGAAACAGCTGGAACTAACAATGCAAGTGTGATCAAAACGGAAATCAACCCATCGCCAAACAACGTCGTTCCAGCAATATTTACGATTACGTTGAGTAGAAAAAACCACCAGTATTCTGAACGTTGCGCACGACCATTAATATCTGCGTATTTTTTAAAACAGGTGGAAATTGCTTGTCCGAAATCCATTCTTGCACCCCTCGTATTTTTCAAACTTAATCAGTATTCAAAGCTCGTGCGTTATTAAACTGATTCAATGCTAATTGCGCGACTTTGCGTAAAATATAGCACTAATTTAGGTATCACAAAGCGGTTTGACAAGTGATGGGATGAGTTGCATTCCGCACGCAATCATTTAGATACATATCATGATTTAAATGCAGTCAACCTCAGTTGTTTTGATATTTAGCCGCAAAAATTCTACTCATGGGTGGAACACTATTTGAAAGTTTACGGATGAGCCAACCTAAAAAGAAACAAAAGTTTATCCGCAAAGAATGGGCCCGCTTTAGAGCATATATCGATAGTTTACCGCAAAATTGGTTTCTAGTTGCTGGCTATATTTTGGTTGCTATTGGGTTTTGCGCCGCGGTTTACGAATTTGTCTGGCTCGGGATGTTTGGTGGATGATGGAGCATATCTGTGGCAGATCGTAAAAAACAACTCAAAGACAGCGCGGTTAAACTCGAAAAATCAATCGAAGAAGCTGACCGTGTTGACGATTACTACGCACGCAGCCGCGCACGCAAATTCAACGAATATAAAGGCGCAAGCATAACACGGCGCTCAATGAAAGAATTCTCATCTACCATCCATAAAAATGAAAATTTAACCGGGCTGAATAAAATGCTCGAACCAGGAAACACTGACAAACCTATTCCAACTAAGTACTGGCTTATTATTTTATTTATTATTGCGGCCGTATTCTTCGTTATAAGCCTGTCATTAAGTGCGTCTATCGCACCGGTTTAAAAAAAGTAATCATGGCCGGTTTGACTCTATTTATGAAGCTTACTGGGCGAGATTTTTAGAAAGCTATATTGTTTGGCCAAAAAATCATCAAAAAAGTCACCAAAACCGTCAGCGGCAAAACCTAAAGAAACCGATCTTTATGCGCCGATCAAAGCCCTACTTGAAGGGCAAGGCTATGAGGTCAAGGGTGAGATCGGTAAAGCTGACGTGGTTGGCGTGCGTGTGAGCGATGATGGTCAAACCGAAGATCCCGTTATTGTTGAATTAAAAACTGCGTTTTCGCTGTCACTTTTTCACCAAGGTATTGATCGACAGGCGCTTTCTGATCAAGTTTATGTGGCTGTGCCGCGTGCGACAGGGCGTGCGTTTTTTAAATCACTCCAGAACAACAAAAATCTCTGCCGCCGCTTGGGCCTTGGGCTGATCACTGTGCGGATGAAGGACGGCTTTGTCGAGGTTCATCTTGATCCCGCACCTTACAAACCAAAACAATCAAACGTAAAAAAAGCACGGCTTTTGCGCGAGTTTGCACGCCGCGTGGGTGATCCTTCGCAAGGTGGCGCATCGCGACAATCTCACATCATCACAGCTTACCGACAAGATGCTTTGCGCTGCCTTAAATATTTATCCGTAAACGGGCCCACCAAAGCCAGCATCATTGCTAAGTCCTTAGGGGTAGAAAAAGCACGGAACATCATGGCAGATGATCATTATGGTTGGTTTGAACGTGCCCTTACCGAAGCAAAAGGCATTTATCAGATCACGCCGAAAGGTGAAACAGCCTGTGATGAATTTAAATCTGCCTTAGACGAAATTTCAATTACGATATCAATGAATTAATTTATGTATTTGAAGATTTGATTCATAAGTTTGATAATTTGATTCAAGTAAAATTTCATCACTCTTTCACAATGGTAATCAACCTGACTTTCAATATGCACGAAGCAAATTCTATGACACAAAAAATCCGCCCAATTACCGCGCAACAGACCTACGCCATTCGCAAAACTATTTTGTGGCCTAAGGGTCCCGAACATATGATTATCATTGATGAAGATGGGTTGCCCTCAACTCAGCATTTAGGTCTTTATGATGATGACTTTCATTTTGGCGTCATATCGCTTTTCACCACTGATGACGGGCGCATGCAGTTTCGTAAATTTGCGCTTTTAGAGAATTATCAGAATAAGGGTGCTGGTTCTATCTTGTTAAATCATGTGATTGATTTGGCAAAAGCACAAAATATATCTCAGTTATGGTGCAATGCACGTGTTGATGCAGCTCCATTTTATCAACGTTTTGGATTTTCTTTTGAAACTGATAGCTTCTTTAAATCCGATATCGAATACAAAATTGCGTATCAAAATTTCTCCAAAACTTAACTTCAAGAAGTTTTATTATTCCCGCATAGGTTTCTTGTGATTTTAAATTGTTCACTTTATGTTCTTTAGGAAATTAAGCCTATTTTAAAGGATGTGTAATGACATTGAGACTTTTGCCAAGCCAAGCCCCCTACTCGCCAATTCCCGATCAAAATAGTGACGTCAATTCCGCGCTTGATATTGCCGTGGGTGATTGGGCGGATGGCAATGCGATCGACATTGATCAATATCGTCACCAGATGAATATCTGGCTTGATGAGGTATTAAGCGGGCTTGTTTTGCATAAAAATATCGCGCCTGAAGATATTCAGATCGACCAAGCGGAAATTGGCGGCTATCGCTTACCTTTGGTGCGTGTATTTGGGCGCCCGCAGGCAATGTTTTGGCCATATTTAGAGAAACAAACAGTATAAATTAAACTATTTCATCTTTTTGGTAGGGGAACATTATGATGCAAAAAGGTCGGCGTACAAAACGCGGGGTTATTTCCAATAAAAATACAGTAATTGATATGCTAGGCACGGGTCGACTTGCAGCAATTCAGGTGTGCAAGCAAACTGTCGTTACGGGACCGGACTATGATGCGGCGCGCAAGGTGGTGGAAGGCATAGATATTTTGATTGGGAACCTGACAGGTGATTATGAAATGTTCCACTCAAAACCATCCTCAACGCCTGGTCGCCGATCTTGCGGCAAGACGTGATACATGACACAAAACATCATATAAACAATGCTAGATGAACTGGGAACATTCAGCAAAAATGATCGATTTATACACCTGGACCACGCCAAATGGTCGAAAAATATCCATCGCGCTCGAGGAGATGGAACTGGGTTATAAAACCCATCTAATTGACATCAATAAGGGTGACCAGCATGGGGAGGACTTTGTCAAAATAAGTCCAAATCACAAGCTGCCTGTGCTTATTGATGATGACAATGTGATTTTTGAATCTGGTGCGATACTGCTTTATCTTGCGGATAAGACGGGGCAATTCATACCTGAAAAAAATACACCGCAATATTGGGAAACTGTGTCTTGGCTGATGTGGCAGAAGGCAGCTTTTGGACCAATTTTAGGTCAAACGCACCACTTTTTGACCTATCATCCCGGCAAAGCCCCTTTTGCAGCAGAGCATTTTTCCAAAACCACAGCAAAACTATATGAGGTGCTTGATCTAAGACTGTCAGATCACGAATTTATTATGGATGAGATCACGATTGCTGATTTTGCTATTTGGCCTTGGGTTGCACGATTTGACCGGCAGAAGGTTGACGTTGGTGCCTACCCGCATGTCACGCGCTGGTATGAAGCGCTCGCAAAACGCGATGGTTTTATCAAAGGGTATGCAAAACCACTTGATGTGGAAGCTATACCGCAAATCGCACAGTCGAGCTAAGTAAGTTCAGCTCGCAGCCAGTTTGCTAATTTACGCACATCGGTACTTAATTCACCCGTTTTGGGTTTATAAATCGACAAACCATCAGCAAATGATAATTCCTGACTAAACGGACGTATTAAAGTACCATTATTAAGATGGTTTTCGACCGTACGTGACCAGCCTAGACCTATCCCCAGACCGGCAACCGTCGCTTCAATCATCAAGGGGTAGCTATCATATAAAACACCCTTGCGTCCGACCTTATGGCGCGTACCAACACGTTTGAGCCAAGTATCCCAATCAATCCAGTCTTGTGGATAAACTTGATGATGCAAAAGCTGATAGTTTGCCAAGCAATCTATATCAGCAGCGGGCCCAATCTTGTCTAAATAATCAGGACTACAAACCGGAAACACCGCATCACTCGCTGTAAAAACCAAATGCGCAGCGCCTATATCTCGTCCCGTTGTTTGCAACGCTAAGTCATAACGTTCTTCCGCATTGGCTAGCGGATTTTGCGAAACAGTCACGCGCACAGAGATATCTGGGTGTTCTAGATAAAATCGTGACAACCGCGGCATCAACCAATATAACCCCTCGCAAAGTTGCGAACGCAACACCAGCTCATTGGACGCATTGGATTGACGAAGATGGTCTGCTTTTTGCGCAATTTCACCCAGCGCCTGACGAACTAAAACACCAAATTCACGCCCTGCATCGGTTAAGTAAACCGCGCGATTTCGCCGATCAAACAACGTCACGCCAAGATCATCTTCAAGCGCCTTTATCTGTTTGCTGATGGCCGCTTGCGTGCGCCCCAATTCGTTGGCAGCTTTGGTAATGCTTGCATGTCGAGCTGTTGCCTCAAACGGCAATAGACTTGAAAGTGGTGGTAGATTTCGACGTAAATTTCGCATAACTATTAGTAATGTTAAAATGATAAATAGTCAATTTACTACAGTTATTTATGATGATTTATATATCCATAAATTAATTAAATAATGGACATCATGAAGCAAGACATCATCCCCAAAACTGACAATCAAACCCTTGCGATATGGGTAATCATTGGCACTGTATTGATGTTATCGCTGGGTGATGCCGTGATCAAAAACATCCATTCCGATCTGGTCTTATGGCAAATATTTGTCATCCGATCTTGGATTGCACTCATCGCATTGCTAGTAATTTTAGGGGTCATATATCGCCAAGTGTCTTTATGGCCCAAACATCCTGGATGGACGCTTATTCGCAGTTTACTGATGGGCATTATGTGGATTGCATATTATGTTGCACTACCCCATATTCCCCTATCCATTGCTGCCTCTGCATACTACACCGCACCGATATTCATCACACTTTTTTCAGCTTTATTTATAGGAGATCGCGTTCATATATCGGGCTGGATTGCAGTTGCCATCGGGTTTGCAGGTGTTGTACTCATTTTAAAACCATCGACAGATGTGTTTAATTTATATGCGCTGCTGCCTGTATTATCGGCGATCTTATATGCATTGTCGATGATCCTAACCCGCACAAAGTGCCGCGATGAACATCCGCTTATTTTATCAGTTGGATTGAATGTTGCATTTATCTTTTTTGGTATACTCGCAACTTTCGGGCTTGGATATATCCAACCTATCAAGCAATATTCGGCATTTTTATCCCCGCAATGGGGTGACATGACCCTTTCAACATGGCTGCTTTTGTTCGGATTGGCCATATCGATCCTTATCGGCAGCAGCGCATATAAATTAAACACATCTGTCGATGGTTTTAAAATGAGTACAACACCTGCAAACCCGATGGCAA
>CAJQOR010000375.1 GCA_905479965.1 uncultured Rhizobiaceae group bacterium
TTGATCGACACGCTTTCACTGGTGTATATGGCTGGATCCGAAATCGACTTTGTTGATGATCTGATGGGACAATCATTTCAAATCAAAAATCCAAACGCGATTGCATCATGTGGATGCGGGACGAGCTTTTCCATATGAAAATTGTCACCTGGAATATCAACGGCATCAAAGCACGCCTTGAAAATCTTAAAACTTGGCTTGAAGAATCGCAGCCAGATATCGCATGTTTACAGGAAATCAAATCTATTGATGAAAACTTCCCCCGCGAACAATTTGAAGCGATGGGCTATCACGTTGAAACATTTGGCCAGAAAAGTTTTAATGGCGTAGCACTGCTGTCCAAGATCAGCCCTGATGAGGTGAACCGCGGTCTGCCAGGTGATGATGAAGACGAGCAAGCTCGATTTATCGAAGGTGTTTATTCCACACCACAAGGTGTGATCCGTGTCGTTTCGCTTTATCTACCAAATGGCAATCCCGTTGAGACTGAAAAGTTCCCTTACAAACTAGGTTGGATGGCAAGATTGGAAGCCTTTGCCGCTGAGCGTTTAAAATTAGAAGAACCACTTGTCCTTGCCGGTGACTACAACATCATTCCAGAGCCACATGATTGCAAAAATCCAAAATCTTGGGAAGGTGATGCTGCCTTTAGACCCGAATCCCATGCGGCCTATCGCAAACTGGTCAATTTAGGTTTCACCGATGCACTCCGTTCGGTCAACGATGAAGACAAGACATATACGTTTTGGGATTATCAGGCAGGCGCTTGGCAAAAAAACAACGGCATTCGGATTGATCATCTGTTGTTATCGCCAGAAGCTGCAAACTTGTTTGAAACTGCCGATGTTGAAAAACATGTGCGTGCGTGGGAAAAACCATCCGATCACGTACCGGTTGCAGCTTATATCAACATATAAACTAGATATTGTTAGTTAAGACCGCTTTTGAGCATATCATCTGCAACAGCAAGTGCTGTGCGACGATCAGCTTCTTCAGCTAACGCAAATGCGCGCTCTTGAAGCGATAATATCCAGCCTTTGTCATTGGGTGCTGCACGTTCATGCGCAGTTGTGATCAAAGCCAAACCTCTGACAGTCTGGCCTTCTTCAAACAATAAATTACCGTAAACTGCAGATGCAGCTGGATGGCCGCCTGCGCGTGCACGATTGAGCCATTTCTTGGCCTGCCGTTTATTATCACCACCACCAACACCATCTAAGATCATACGACCCAAACGATATTGCGCTTCCGGCACTCCAAATGCGGATGCAGCTTGGAAATATAGCTGCCGCGCAGCCTTAAAATTCACATTCACAGGGCTATTTGGTATGCCGCGTTGATAATAATCAGCCAATGACATGATCGCATTGACAAAATAACCAACATCCTCAGAACCGGGTTCTACACCTTGGCGGGCTATTTGTTGGTAATTTTTATAAGCTTCATAATCATCTTCAACGACACCATCGCCAAACGCATACATGTTTGCTAAAGCCCAGCGTGCGCCTCTATGCCCTTTATCTGCAGCATATTTATAGGCTTCGATCGCTTGCTTTTTTTCACCCTTTTTATAAGCCTTGAAACCGAACTTGAATAAATCCAATGGTCCGGATTTTTCATTCACTTCCGCAGACTTTGCTTTTGGATCAAACGCAAACGAGGTACTGACCATAAGACTAGACGCAAGCGTCAATCCTAATGGAACAATGAAAATCCGAGCTATTTTGGATTTAGCTATCCGCATAACAGTGTTTTTCTCTCGCACCCGTTGGGTGAATACCGCCACTATCGATCAAAAGGCCAACAGCTTCCGCATAATTACAAATTGCGCCAGATGTATAATCCATCCCGCACGGTTTTAGTGAATTAAAACATTTCAGTGATTCTGCATCAGAAAACTGAACATTTTGTATATCATCAATTTCGTTGATTAGGCTGAAGTCAAAAAACAGTGACAAATCAAGATTGTCATTCGCATAAGCGTGATGATTTTCCAATCCATATTTGTCAAACTTTATTGTCATTCAAGTCCTCAACAAAACCTTTAGACGCGCCATAAGCAAGTCCTAAATGGATTTGCTCCTTCTTTGTGGCTGGAAATAGGCAAACGACTTGAATGCAGATCTTTAAAAAGTTTTTCGCCCTGATTGTTGCCTGAATGCAACATCCACCCTCTTCGCGTACTCTTAAATAGCAATATGGCCGCTTTGACAATATACAAAGCGGCCATATTAATGATTATTCAGCTTCTAAAACGCGGGCCAAAGCCTCGTTCAACTTAGCCTTTTGCCCTTCGAGTTCGGTGAGTCGCTCTCGTTCTGCAGCAACAACATCAGCTCGGGCATTAGCAACGAATTTTTCGTTGTTCAACTTACCATTTACCTTCTGCAGGTCGCCTTCAACCTTACCGATTGCTTTTTCCACACGCGCTTTTTCTGCATCAAGATCAATTAACGCACCAAGTGGCAGACTATATGTTGTTTCCGCAATTACGATTTGCACAGCACCTTTGGTCACGTCACCATCGAGAACAATATCTTCAACGCGCGCGAGGAGCTTAATCGCAGGCAAATGGCGCATGAGCTGATCTTTTGTGGCATCATCTGACTGGGTGACATGCAAAGGTGCTTTCGACGATGGCGGCACATTCATTTCTGAACGAACAGAACGCAATCCAGACACCAAATCAATCAACCAATTGATTTCAGCTGCTGCTTCCTCATCATTCAACTCAAGTGTCGGCCAATCAGCATGGCATAAAAGACCTGATTTAGCGTCGCCGGCTTCTGCAACTGACCACAATTCTTCCGTCATGTAAGGCATGAATGGATGCATCAGGCGGTAGATGTTGTTTAAAACATAAGCAACACATGCACGCGCTTCTGTTTTTGCGTCGTCATCATCGCCTTGGAAGGTCGATTTTAAAAGTTCCAAATACCAATCGCAAACTTGATTCCAAACAAATCGGTAAAGCGCAGAACCTGCATCATTAAAGCGATAGGTCTCAATACCTTTCGTAACTTCACCAACAGCCGCTGACAATTCCGTTAAAATCCAACGATTAACTTGAAGCTTGGCATTTTCAGGTTTGAAATTTGGATCAAGCGCAGCACCATTCATTTCCGCAAAGCGTGTCGCATTCCAAAGCTTGGTACCAAAATTCCGGTATCCTTCAATGCGCGCTGTATCAAGGCGAATGTCACGACCCTGAGCTGCCATAATCGCCAAAGTAAAACGAACAGCGTCCACACCGTATTCGTCAAACAATTCCATTGGGTCGAGGCCATTGCCCTTCGACTTGGACATTTTCTGTCCATTTTTGTCCAAGACGAGCGCGTGGATATAAATTGTATGGAAGGGTTCAACAGGATTGCCATCTTCGTCCTTCATAAAATGAAGGCCAGACATCATCATCCGCGCAACCCAGAAGAAGATAATATCAAACGCTGTCATCAACACATCTGTTTGATAATAAGTCTCTAATTCAGGTGTTTTTTCAGGCCAACCCAGTGTTGAAAACGGCCAAAGAGCTGATGAGAACCATGTATCTAAAACATCTTCTTCACGTCTTAGAACCACACCCGCTCCAGCTTGGGCCTGAGCTTCCTCTTCAGACTTAGCAACATAAACATTATCGTCTTCATCATACCAAGCTGGAATTTGGTGACCCCACCACAATTGGCGCGAGATACACCAAGGCTGGATATTTTCCATCCAATTATAATATGTGTTTTCCCATGATTTGGGGACGAAATTTGTGCGCCCTTCCTTAACAGACGCAAGTGCAGGTTTGGCAAGCTCAGATGCTTCAACAAACCATTGATCAGTAATCATTGGCTCGATGACAACTTTTGAACGATCACCAAATGGCTGCATGATTTTCTTGCTTTCAACGTAAGGAATTTCATTTCCTTCGTCGTCCTTAGTCATCACAGCTAAGCCTTCAGCATTGATATCAGCGATTACTTTTTTCCGCGCTTCAAAACGATCAAGACCGCGATACTCATCCGGTACGAGATTTATCTCATCAACATCTGCTTCACTTGGTAAGATGCCCTGCTCTACGATTGCTTTTGCCTTTGCAGCTTCAACCGCATATGGCGCACCATCTGCACGCATAGCAGCATCCGTCGCCATGAGGCGATAAAGCGGTATCTTATTACGCTTTGCAACTTGATAATCATTAAAGTCATGCGCACCAGTAATTTTCACAGCACCCGAACCAAAATCTTTATCAGGGTATTCATCTGTTATGATTGGAATGAAACGACGATGCTCTTTTGGGCCCACTGGGATTTCACACAGTTTACCAACAATGGGCGCATAGCGTTCATCTGAGGGATGAACAGCAACCGCACCATCACCGAGCATGGTTTCAGGGCGCGTTGTTGCAATTGAAATATAATCACGCGTTTCGCGCAACGTTACATTTCCATCCTCATCTTTCTCAACATATTCATATGTTGCACCATCAGCCAATGGGTATTTGAAATGCCACATATGGCCATCGACTTCTATATTCTCAACTTCAAGATCAGAAATCGCAGTCTCGAACATTGGATCCCAATTGACCAGCCGTTTGCCACGATAAATCAAACCATCATTATAAAGTTTAACGAAGACTTCTAATACTGCTTTTGAAAGCCCTTCATCCATGGTGAAGCGTTCACGAGACCAGTCGCATGACGCGCCTAAACGTTTCAATTGATCAAAAATTTGACCGCCGGTATCAGCTTTCCAGTCCCACACTTTCTCAATAAAGGCTTCACGACCGAGTTCTCGGCGCGTTGGTAGCCCCTTCGCGGCCAAGTCTTTTTCAACAGCCAACTGCATTGCAATGCCGGCATGGTCCATGCCTGGTTGCCAAAGCACATTCTTACCCTGCATCCGGTTATAGCGGATCATGATATCCTGCAAAGTATTGTTGAGTGCATGGCCCATATGTAAGGAGCCATTTACGTTTGGCGGCGGGATGACGATGCAATATGGATCCGCACCTTCTTTTGCGCCAGCGCCGGCTTTAAAAGCCTCAGCTTCATCCCAAGTTTTTGCAATTTTCGGCTCAACAGAAGCCGCGTCATAGTTTTTTTCAAGCATTTTGATAGCCAATTATGGAGAAATGAAATTTTCCACCTTCGTAAATCCCAAGCAGGGTAATAAGTCAAGTTTTCAACCAATTGCAGGGGCAAATTCGCAAATGAAAATATATAAAAAGAGTAAAGGCATAAAAAAAGGCCGCCACAGCGACCTTCTCGTTTAATAATGAGAATATGCTTTAGCTTTCCTGACCGCCACGTGCCACGCGTTCGATTTCTTCGCGCACAAGTTTTTCCACCAAACCTGGTAGATTGTTATCAAGCCAATCTTGCAACATAGGTTTAAGCAAATCGTTTGCCATCCCCTCCAAAGACTGAGATGAACTTGCGGTAATCACTTCATTCAGTTGAGCAAATGAGGCAGCAACTTTCGCCTTAGGACCCGCCGAAATAAGAGCAGAATTAGCCGATGTTTGGTCCTCTGCGACCTCTTCTGAAGCAATAACGTCCACAATTTCAGACTGAACAACCGGTGTTTCAGGGGGTGAAACAACTTCTCGCGCTCTTTCAGGTGCTGATGTCAATTCGCCTTGATCAGAAACGGCAGATCGTTCAACAATAGCTGGTGCTTGTTGTCGAACTGGCTCAGCCTGGATCTCAGGAGCAGGTGCATCTTCTCCGCTATCATCATTACTTTGAATGATTTTACGGATAGAAGACAAGATGTCTTCCATGGATGGTTCTTCGCGTTGTGCAGGAGCCTGAGACATTTATTTCACCTAATTCATACAAATAGAAACGAAATGATAATTACCGAATCACGTTAGATCATTTAATTGTATAGGAAAATTGCCTGTTCGGAACATTGCGAGTTTATACACTACTTTTCGTAAAGTATGGATTGAAATTCAATCAGGCAAATATTCAATTCGCCTTGGGTTGCAACAAATCCCATTTATTGCCGAACGGATCCTCAAAGACCACCACTTTGGCATATACCTCATCGCGGGGTTCTTCTAAGAACGTGACACCCGTTTCACACATATCAGCGTAATCTTGATCAAATTGATCCGTTCGAAGGAAAAACCCGACCCGACCACCGGTTTGATGCCCAATATTTGCAACTTGCGCATCGGTATCCGCTTGAGCGAGTAAAATTGATGACGATTGTGAGTTAAAAGGCTTTGGCGCAACCAAAACCCAGCGCTTGGTTTCAGACAATTTTGTGTCTTCCACCAATTCAAACCCGAGCGCGTTTACATAAAAATCAATCG
>CAJQOR010000376.1 GCA_905479965.1 uncultured Rhizobiaceae group bacterium
GTTGATAAAAAAAGAGAAAAAGCTAACGAATCTGAAGTTATGAATATCATTGGTGATGTGTCTGGCAAAGATTGCTTATTGGTCGATGATATTGTGGATTCAGGTGGCACTTTGTGTAATGCTGCGGAAGCAATGCTAGCAAATGGAGCCAATTCAGTGACAGCCTATATTACCCATGGTGTTTTATCAGGTGGTGCGGCGACGAGAATTGCAGATTCAAAACTTCGCGAATTGGTCATCACAGATTCAATTCGTGCAACACCTGAAGTGCAAGCTGCGCCAAATATCAGAGTAATTGAAACTGCAAGCTTAATTGGTGAAGCGATTAACAGAACATCTGCAGAGAAGTCTGTCTCCAGCCTGTTTGATTAGGATATGTATGTGTAGAGCCATAAAATTTAAGCAATTTTATGGACAGCGCTTATTAGCGAGCTTTATCGCTGGTCTGATGACACTCTTCGTCTTGTCTACAACGTCTTCTGCACAAACGAGCTATTCGACCAAATACAGCACCTTTAATGTTGGTGGTACGAGCGTAGAACAAATCTGGCAAAGTATCCAAAAAAACGGCCCTAGATCAAACTTAGGTATCGGCCATGCAGGCTACACCACGTTTGACTTGGAAAGTCCTGTACGGTTTATCACCAAGAACGGCAAATGCCACATATCAGCGGCTAAGTTCACCATGGTAAGCTCCATACAATTACCCAAATGGATCGACAACTCAAAATCGCCTGAAAGTGTGCGTATTTTTTGGAATGCACTGTACAGCGATGTCAAACGGCATGAAGAAGACCATGTCCGCATAGCAGAAGACGCAATTACAGAACTGGCAAACTCGGTTAAAAACCTGAAACCACAACGAAATTGCGACGTCATGAACCGCAAAATTTCGCGTCTTGCATCAGCCAATCGACGGCAGCTCAATCGTGCGCAGAATAAGTTCGAACGTTCGGAAATGCGAAGCCAACGCAAGCGTATTGCTGATCTCATTCAAGCATATTCACTAAATTAGCTCTCTAGTCATAGCTTGGGCTATAAAATCAGCACAAAAACTTGCAAGTCATAGCACAATGGTCTAAGAGCTGCTCATCCATGTAGACACCCTTGGAGGCAACGTGGTTTCGGATTTTATATCCGATGTTTAAGCTGCCTATTTGGCCAAGCATAAACAACTCCATATATTTAAAGTAAGGAACACGCTATGAGCGATACACTCAAAGCTGTTGCGCGCGAACGGGTTGGTAAGGGGTCCGCCCGGGAACTTCGTCGTAACGGTCAAATTCCAGCATCTATTTACGGTGATAAACAGTCCCCTGTTTCTATCGCCATTTCACGTAAAGAAACCACAATGCGTATTCACGCAGGTGGCTTCATGACAAACATCCTTTCGATTGATGTCGATGGTGATAAAATCAACGTTCTTCCAAAAGATTACCAGCTTGATCCTGTTCGTGACTTCGTCATGCACGTTGATTTCTTGCGCGTATCTAAAAACACGCAAGTTGTTGTGGAAGTACCTGTGCAGTTTGAAAACGAAGACACATGTGTCGGCATCAAACGCGGCGGTATCTTGAACGTTGTACGTCACACAGTTGAAGTTGCGTGCCCAGCCAACTCAATTCCAGAAGCACTTGTTGCTGATCTTGCCGAGTTGAACATTGGTGATGCAGTCCACATTTCAGCGATCACATTGCCTGAAGGTGTTGAGCCAACAATTACTGATCGTGACTTCACAGTTGCAACGATCGCGTCTCCTGGCGGAGCACAAGACGAAGCTGATGATGCAGCCGATGCAGCAGCAGCTGCTGAAGGTGGCGAAGCAGCAGAAGATACATCAGAATAAGTTGTTTGGGGCTTAGACCATGTTACTCATTGTAGGACTTGGAAATCCCGGCCCCAAATATCAAAAACACCGGCACAATGTCGGTTTCATGGCGGTTGATGCGATCATCGACCGCCATAATTTTTCCAAATCACAGAACAAATTTAAATCTGAGGTCTTTGAAGGCAAAATTGCTAGCGAAAAGGTCTTAATTTTAAAACCGCAAACATTTATGAACCTTTCCGGCGAAGCGGTCGGGGAAGCGATGCGGTTTTATAAACTTACATGTGATGATGTTATTGTCTTCCACGATGAATTAGATCTAGTTGCTGGCAAAACCCGCATTAAACGCGGTGGCAGTCATGGTGGGCATAATGGGCTCAAATCAATTGATGCGCATTGCGGAAAAGAATATCAACGTGTGAGGATTGGTATTGGCCATCCAGGCAACAAAGCGCGGGTTAATTCTCATGTTCTTGGAGACTTTGCCAAAGTAGATTATGAATGGCTAGACCCGCTACTACAAACGATAGCTGATCACATTGAGTTGCTTGTGCAAGATGATGCAGCAGGTTTGATGAATAAAATTGCCTTGGCAATCAATCCAAATGGCGAAACGCCGAAGCCCTCAAAATCAAAAGATACATCTAAAAAAACCTCAGGCTCTCAACAGCCGAAGGCAAAGTCTCATATTCATCAAGCTAGGAAGCCATCGCCGACCACGCAAGCAAGTGGTCCAATGGCTGAAATGCTCAAGAAGCTTCTTGGTGATAAAAAGTAAGTAAGAGCTAATCTACCTAGCACTGATGTGAATAGGTAAAGACCAATACATCTGTTGTGATCACACCTGTGGAGACACATTGTCTTGATTTCTCACGTGTACCCGTCATGGTAATACGCAACGGATTACGACTTACTGGCCCTTCAACATAGTATTCCAACGGATTACCAACACAGTATTTTGAAAATACGCGCGAAAGCCCAGAATACCAATCACCATTGTTTTGGCCATTAAAGAGTAATGTACCACGTTGAATTCCAGATTGTCTGAGCGATGATTTTGGATTTTCATATGAGAACCAACGGTTATTCCCATCCGCCTGCAAACGCATTAATGACCCGTTATGTGTCCAACAGCTATCCGCTAAAACAGATGTCGTCATTATTGCCAACAATGAAATAGTATTTATCAAAATTTTCATAGATCCAAATTCGCCCATATTGTTCCGCTCAATATTTCTATTTTATTTCATAGATTTGCAAAAAACGCAAAAATGTTTCTACAAATGCGCAATTTCGCGCAAAACAATAAATAATCTCAGGAAATGATCTGATTAATATTCGTTCGCGTAGCCTTACCCATAACCTCGAACGATAAAGGATCACAAAATGAAAACTCTTTTGAAAAAAACTGCAGCTGTTGCTGTTATTGCCCTAAGTGCTACTGCAGCAAACGCTGCAAGCATTGTCGACATCGCTGCAAATGACGATCGCTTCACAACCCTTGTTGCTGCTGTTAAAGCAGCCGGTCTTGCAGAAACACTTGCAGGCAAAGGTCACTTTACAGTCTTTGCACCAGTTAATGCTGCATTTGATGCGTTACCAGCTGGCACAGTTGAAACACTTTTAAAACCTGAAAACAAAGGTCAATTAACTGACATTTTGTTGTACCATGTAGACGATCGCAGCTTGGTATCTGGTCAGCTTCCACACGATTCAATTTACATCAAGCCAATTCTTGCAAGCAAACGTCTTTGTGTCACAAAAAGCGGTTCAGGCGTAACGATCGGTGACAGCACACCACAAACTGCAAACGTTGTGATTGCAGATATCAAAGCCGATAACGGCGTGATCCACGTAATCGATAAAGTGCTATTGCCAGGCAAGCGTCCTGCTTGCCACTAAGCAATAAATTGATATATCCCTGCCCTGCACAAAGCACGGCGGGGATATTTTATCGCTGAACACTAACATTCAGCCGAATATTTGCTCAAACCCTTGACCAAGCGCTGCGTTTCCCTCATAGCCTGATTATTATTTTCATTACATGAGAGAACGCTTCTATGGGATTTAAATGTGGTATTGTTGGTCTACCAAATGTTGGAAAATCAACGCTTTTCAATGCGCTAACACGAACAGCTGCCGCGCAAGCTGCAAACTACCCATTTTGTACGATTGAGCCAAACACCGGTGAAGTAGCCGTACCCGACAAGCGTCTCAATCAGCTTGCTGATATTGCAAGTTCGAAAGAAACAATCCCCACTCGAATATCATTTGTTGATATTGCAGGTCTTGTTCGTGGCGCGTCTAAAGGTGAAGGCCTAGGCAACCAATTCCTTGCCAATATCAGAGAAGTCGATGCCATTGTTCATGTGCTTCGCTGTTTTGAAGATGATGATATTACCCATGTCGAAGGCAAGATTGACCCTGTCGCGGATGCAGAAACAATCGAAACTGAATTGATGTTATCTGATCTTGAAAGCCTTGAATCGCGCACCGATAAAATGCGCAAGCGCGCAACGGGTAAAGATAAAGAAGCTCAAGTTCTTTTGCCGATCATGGAAGATGCTCTTACTTTACTCAATGATGGCAAGCCTGTACGCCATATGCTTGATGGCATTGCCGACGAAGATTTGCGCATTCTTAAAAGCTTAAACCTTTTGACTTCAAAACCAGTTTTATACGTCTGTAACGTTGCAGAAGAAGATGCAGGTAAAGGGAACGCTCAATCCGAAGCTGTTGCTAAAATGGCGGAGGAGCAAGGCGCTCACACGGTGGTCATATCAGCAGCTATTGAAGCTGAAGTTGCACAACTTGATGATGAAGAAGCTGAAATGTTCCTTGAAGAACTGGGATTGGATGAAGCGGGTTTGGACCGCCTTATTCGTGCCGGCTATGAACTGTTGGAGCTCATTACTTTCTTCACAGTTGGCCCTAAAGAAGCGCGCGCCTGGACAGTGAGCAAAGGCACGAAGGCACCAGCATCTGCAGGTGTTATCCACACCGACTTCGAACGCGGCTTTATTCGCGCTCAAACAATTGCTTTTGATGACTATGTAGCGCTTGGCGGTGAAACCCCAGCTAAAGAAGCTGGCAAAGCCCGTGATGAGGGCAAAGAATATATTACCCAAGATGGTGATGTTATGCTCTTTAAATTCAACACTTAATCGCACTAGAATGGTCGATGAAGTTTAATCAAAATGATACTGACGCACTCTTAAACCTGTTATCTTGGCGGCGCGATGTCCGCCATTTTAAAACAACGCCGATACCTGACGAGAAAATTGAACAGCTTTTAGCTGCCATAGACCTTGCACCTTCGGTTGGTAATAGCCGCCCTTGGCGTTTTGTAAAGATTGAGTGCAATTCTCTTAAAGAAAAAATTTACGAAAACTTTCAAGAGAGCAATGCGAATGCCGCAGAACTTTATACAGACAAAGAGCTCTTAGATTATAACAATCTTAAATTGGCAGGTTTGAGGGAAGCACCTATACACTTAGCTGTCTTCACAGATATGGAACCCGACTTGGGTAAAGGTCTTGGCAGACAAACCATGCCAGAGACACTTTTATATTCAACGGTAATTGCCATTCACAACCTGTGGCTAACGGCTCGAACAATGAATATTGGTGTTGGTTGGGTATCAATCCTCAAGGCAGAAGAACTTAACAAAACTCTGGATATTCCAGACAGCTGGCAATTTTCAGGTTACCTTTGTCTAGGCTATCCAAAGTTTGATGCAAAAGAGCCTGAACTACATCAAAAGACTTGGCAAAAAAATGTCAAAACAACATGGATAGAACGCTAATTTTATTCGCCCTCAAACTCGATCAGCGTTCGAACAGGTACGCCGAGCTCTTCAATTTTCTTGCGGCCACCTAGGTCGGGTAAATCAATCACAAAGCAAGCTGCAACAATGTCAGCGCCTTGCATTTGAAGTAATTTGATACCTGCTTCAGCTGTTCCACCCGTTGCAATAAGATCATCTACCAAAATGACCTTTTCACCCTCTTGTACGGCATCTGTGTGGATCTCAAGTTCCGCTTCACCATATTCTAAAGCATAACTCATCGTGACAGTTTCGTAAGGCAATTTACCCTTCTTACGCAAAGGCAAAAAGCCAGCGGAAAGCTGGTGAGCCATCGCGCCGCCGAAGATAAAGCCGCGCGCATCTATACCAACAATTTGGGATATTCCCGCACCAGTAAAAGGATGAACCATTTCATCGACTGAACGTCTAAATGCACTTGGGTTACTCAAAAGCGTTGTGATATCTCGAAACATAATTCCTTCATGAGGATAATTTGGAATTGTTCTGATCGATTTTTTCAGCTCAGATTGTAGATCACTCATTGTGTACTCCTGGCGCAAACGTCGGGTATTAAAAACAAAAACGCCGACTTAATTTTATGAAATCAAGCCGGCGTTCTATGGATTATTATATGAACCTAATGCTCAATTCTTGAATATATTGAACGCTTTGTAAGGTAAATCAAGATCGATAGGATCAACAAGAAGCTGATCACAATGAAACCTGTACGCTTACGCTCTTCAAGGTGAGGCTCAGCAGTCCACATCAAAAATGCTGCGATATCTTTCGCATATTGATCCAATGTTTCTGGTGTACCATCATCATAAGATACCAATTCATCCGACAAAGGTGCCGCCATAGCAAGCGCCGTACCATTGATGAAGTAAGGATTGTAATGCGTACCATCACCAACTTCCACATCAGCAGGTGCATCTTCATAACCTGTTAAAAGTGAATAGATGTAGTTTGGCCCAGCTTCATTGTAGCCTGTGAAGATATCAAAGACGAATTGCGGGAAACCACGCTCAACATAACGAGCTTTTGCAAGCTATGAGAAGTCCGGAGGAACCGCACCACCATTTGCAGAAGCGGCTGCTTGTTTATTTGCAAATGGCGAAGGGAAATAATCTGACGCAATTGCAGGACGATCTTCAACATCGCCGTCAGCATTTGGTTCAGCTTCCACTTCATATTCCGCAGCAAATGATTTGACTTGCTCACGTGAATAACCCAGCGCTTCCAACGTGCGGAAAGCAACAAGATCCATTGAATGACATGCAGAACACGCCTCAACATATACTTTCAAGCCGCGTTGGAGCTGGCCTTTATCGTATTTGCCAAATGGCCCTGCAAATGACCAATCAAGCTCTTTTGGCTTGTTGACCGGATATCCGCTCGCTGCTGATGCCGCGGTCACACCCACTAAACCGATTATCACTAACGGCAGAAGGATAGTTGAAATAACTTTTTTCATGACTTTGTTCCTTATCTGTCGTCAATTAACCGCGTGTTTCGGCAGAGGCAACCGCCTCATCAGGCTTTCCAGCCCCCGATCCACTTTTACCAAAAACAGCTTCGGTAATTGAATTTGGCAAACGTTTTGGTGTTTCGATCAAGCCGAGCAACGGCATAATGATAATGAAGAAACCAAAGTAGTAAGCTGTACCCGCTTGAGCCAATGCTGTGTAAACACCTTCCGCAGGTTTCGCACCAAGCCAACCTAGGAAGATTGCGTTGACGACAAACAACCAGAAGTACAACTTGTACCAAGGACGGTAAACCGCTGAACGCACTTTAGATGTATCAAGCCATGGCAAGAAGAAGAGGATGATGATTGATCCAAACATCGCCAACACGCCACCCAATTTAGAATCGATAGGACCTAAATCAAATGTGATTGCACGCAAGATCGCATAGAATGGAAGATAGTACCATTCAGGAACGATGTGCGCTGGTGTTACCAATGGATCAGCTGGAATATAGTTATCCGCGTGACCTAGGAAGTTTGGCATGAAGAAGATGAAGTAGGCAAATACCAACAAGAACACAGCCATTCCAAGTGCATCTTTAATCGTTGCAAATGGTGTAAATGGAAGTGTGTCAGTTTTCGATTTAACTTCAACACCTGTTGGGTTTGTTTGACCCGTTACATGAAGCGCCCAAACGTGAAGGACAACAACACCTGCAATCATAAACGGCAATAGGTAGTGAAGAGAGAAGAACCTGTTTAGCGTTGGATTATCAACGGCAAAACCACCAAGCAGCAATTGCTGAATAGGCTCACCAACCACTGGGAAGGCTGTAAAGAAGCCGGTAATCACTGTCGCACCCCAGAAAGACATTTGTCCCCAAGGTAGAACGTAACCCATAAAGCCTGTAGCCATCATAAGAAGGTAGATAACAACACCCAAAATCCAAAGGATTTCGCGAGGTGCTTTATATGAACCATAGTAAAGGCCACGTGCGATGTGCAGATAAACTGCAATAAAGAAGAATGAAGCGCCGTTTGCGTGCATATAACGCAACAACCAACCGTAGTTCACATCACGAGTGATGCTCTCAACAGAATTAAACGCTAATTCAGTCGAGGCCGCATAGTGCATTGCAAGCACGATACCTGTGATGATCTGCACAACCAGCATAATCGACAAGATGCCACCAAATGTGTAGGCATAGTTTAGATTTCGTGGCACTGGATAAGACACGAAACTATCGTGAACCAAACGTGGCAATGGAAGACGACTATCTACCCATTTCCCTAAACCGCTTGTTGGTTCATATGTTGAATGATTTCCACTCATAAATATCTCCCCTTATGCCTGATCTGTGCCGATAACAAGCGTTGTTTCGTTTGCAAAAACGTAAGGTGGTTTTGGCAAGTTAACAGCTGCTGGACCGCGCAAGATACGGCCAGTTGTATCAAAGATTGAACCGTGACACGCACATGCCCAACCTTCCGGCTTACTATCGACAACCTGTGGCACACATCCAAGGTGTGTACAGTTTGCAGATACAACGACCCATCTCTTTGCATCATCAGCAGGACCGCCCAAACGCGTATCAACTGGTGCAAAATCTTTCATATCGCTTGCTGTAAGTTCATCGGCAGCAACGACTTCATCATCTGTAAGGTAGCGCACAAAGTACGGCTTACCGCGCCATTTTACGATAACATGGCCACCAGGCTCTAAACTTGAAACATTGACCTCAATCGGCTCGCCAGCGGCACGTGTCGCAGCATCCGGGTTCATTTGGTCAATAAACGGCCAGGCAACACCGACAGCACCTACTGCTGCGGCCATTCCAGTCGATAAATAAAGAAAATCGCGACGAGTTGGCTCGTTTTGATCATTTTTTCCGTTGTCTTGTTCACTCACGGTTCAATGTCTCCTTAAAAACTTGCTCGACAATATTGATGAGGTCAAATTAT
>CAJQOR010000377.1 GCA_905479965.1 uncultured Rhizobiaceae group bacterium
TGTTTCAAGATCCATATTCGTCGCTCAATAATCGGCGAAAAGTAGAAGATATCATCGGCGAACCGATACGCTTTTTTAAGCTTGCAAAAGATGCATCAGATCAACGCAAGATTATCGCGTCCATTTTAGAACTTGTTGAAATGCCGCAAAGAGCAATGTTGAAATATCCACATCAATTCTCTGGTGGTCAAAGACAACGCATAGCAGTTGCACGTGCACTTGTGGCAAGGCCAGAATTTTTAATCTGTGATGAACCAACATCGGCGCTCGATGTATCAATCCAGGCGCAGATCTTAAATCTATTAAAGGATTTGCAAGCGCAATTTGGCTTATCAATTTTGTTTATCAGTCACAATCTTGCTGTTGTTAGGCAAATGGCGGATGAAGTAGCAGTTCTTAAAAATGGCATTTTAGTAGAAAAGGGGGAAGTTGAAAGTTTCTTCAGCGGACCAAAAGACCCCTATAGCCAACTGTTATTAAGCGAAACGCCAAGCGCTGATTTTTAAAGGTTTTTTCGCCCATGTCGTCGCGCTTAACCCAAATTATTCCGATACTTTTTGTTTGGATCTGGAGCACCGGATTTATCAATGCAAAATATGCACTGCCCTATATTGAGCCGTTTTACTTTCTCTTTATCCGCATGGTGTTTGCAGCGCTCGCATTTTTAATTCTGATTTATGTGCTGAAAAAGCATTGGCCGACCCGCAATCAAGCGATCATGCAAATGATAATCGGAATTTTGCTACATTCAGTATATCTAGGAGGAGTGTTCTACGCGGTGCATCTGGGGATGCCAGCGGGCATATCATCGATCTTTGTCGGTTTGCATCCTGCTTTAACTGCACTTTTGGGTTTTATCTTTTTGAGCCAAAAACTCCGGCTTTTGCAATCAATTGGTCTGGCTTTGGGATTTGTTGGCATTTCACTGGTGGTGATTGGTTCAAATAATATTGATGGTACTGCATTATCCACTTTGGGGTTAATGGCCTGTGCATTGTCACTGCTTGGAATATCCACAAGCGGCATTTTACAAAAACTCTATGCGCAAAATGTACCACTGGTTTCTGGCGCATTTTATCAATATTTGGGTGGATCGCTCGCGCTTATCCCAATATCGCTTTTATTGGAAAACCATGAGGTCGTCATAACCTTTGAACTGGTTGCTGCGATGGTCTGGTCTGTGTTGGCGCTATCTGTTGGCGCGATTTTGCTTTTGATGTTTATGATCCGGGAAGGTGAGGTGGCCAAAGTTGCGAGTTATTTTTATCTCGTCCCGCCAGTCACGGTAATCCAAACATACTTTTTATTTGGTGAAACGCTTGGGCTTGTCGCCATAATTGGCTGTATCCTTGCAGTCCTTGGCGTTTATCTCGTAGCAAAACAATCTACCAAAACTTAATTGTTGATGATAACAAGTTTTGATCCTGATGATTAAGATATTCCACAATCGAGTAAAGAAAAACCCCGCCCAAACATAAGTTCAGGCGGGGTATTAAAGTTCTATTTGTGTGAGAAACGTTTTAGTCGATCGCACGTTGTGATGGATCTACCACCGTTTCTATACCAGCGGCTTCTCGCTTGCCATCGTTGTAGATCGCTTTGACCAAGGCAATGCACATGAGTGCCATCACTAAGGAGAAAGGTAACGCACCGATCACCATCGCAGTTTGAATGGCCCCCGTACCGCCGGATATCAGCAATCCGCCAACAACCAGCGCAAGCGCTGCACCCCAGAACAGGATGTGTGGACGCGCTTTTGGACCTTCATCACCCGCTGCACTGATTGTGTTCACAATCAAAACCGCAGAGTCAGCTGAAGTGACGAGGAAGGTCATGAGTAGAACCACAATGACCAGGGCCATACCCCAAGCTAATGCTTGTGCAATAGGTGCCAACATAAACTCAGTCATAGCAAAGATCTTATCGCCATTGGCTGCATCGAGGATAACCCCACCAGCGGCGCCGTTTAGTTCAAGATCAATCGCTGTACCACCAGCCCATGCAAACCATACAAAGCACATAAGTGATGGAACAATCATTGCACCAAGAACAAACTCACGGATTGTACGACCGCGTGAGATACGCGCCAGGAACAAGCCAACAAATGGCGCAAATGCAATCCACCAAGCCCAGTAGAACACAGGCCACCAGCCCTGCCACTGTGTCAGTAGGAAGGATTCTGATCCTTCAACGCCATCTGAGCTATAAACATTAAAGCTCAAGCCTGGTAGCGCAATGAGATAGTCCCAAATACCAACGAAGAATGCTGTCGCACCAAACCAAGTCGCACCAAATATGATGAAGAACCCAAGCAGGAAGATTGACAGGACCATGTTGATGTTGGACAGCCATTTAATGCCTTTACCAACACCGGACAAAGCCGATAATGTCGATGCGCCCATGATCACAAGCAGAGCAACCACAATACCAAGCGTGGTCGCAGTGCCATCTTCAAGTGCTAGGCCGCCGATGCCAATGCGTGTGAGACCCGCAACAAATTGCTCAACACCAAAGCCGAGGGTTTGTGCAACACCCAAAATGGTCGCAACAACAGCAACAATGTCAATCAAGTGACCCAAGTTTCCAGATAACGCTTTACCAAATAGCGGCGTCAAAGACGATCTAATTGTAAGCGGTAAACCGCGACGATAGCTGAAAAATGCAAGTGAAAGACCCGCAATAGCATAACATGCCCAAGCGCCAAGGCCCCAGTGCAGGTATGACCAAATATACGCTTCGCGCACATTGTTTGCATCAAGTGCAGTTGTAATGCCCTGAATAACAGCTGGATTGTTTTTGAAGTGAGCAACAGGTTCTGCAACTGCCCATGTCAACATGCCAACACCGATACCGGCACCAAACATCATTGAAAACCATGAGAAGTTTGAAAATTCTGGTTTTTCGCCGTGTGCACCCAAGTTCAATCGCCCAGCAGTCGGCCAAATAGCCAATCCAATAC
>CAJQOR010000378.1 GCA_905479965.1 uncultured Rhizobiaceae group bacterium
ATTAGCTGATCTTGTCAGTGACTTAGATGCTGAAATTTACATCGATGGTGGTCATAATCCCGATGCGGCGCATATAATCGTCAATTCGATCGAACAGATGGACGAACGTCCACTTTATCTCATATCGGCAATGCTCAACACCAAAGAACCTCATAATTTTTTAAAAAATTTTGCTGGTAAAGTCGAGCATCTAATCACCATCCCCGTGGTCACATCCGATGCTGGAATTCCGGCGGATAAGTTAGCTGAAATTGCACAAGAATCGGGTTTGTCTGCTCAATCTGGTGGCAATTTAACATCAGCTTTTAAAACGATTTCAAAAATGCGTCACAATGCAGGTCACACAAAGCCACCGCGTATTTTGATATGTGGCTCGCTATATCTTGTTGGGGATGTCTTGGCGCAAAATGGTACGCCGCCAATATAGGCATAGAAAAACCCGCAGATAAACTGCGGGTTAAGATAACTTCATCTAAGCGAATTAAATCGCATCACCAATCCAAGATGACAAACCAGTTTTTGGCAATGCACCGACTTTAATGTCAGACACTTCGCCACCTTTGAACATTGCCAAAGTTGGGATAGAGCGTACCCCAAATTGCGCTGCAAGGTCTGGGTTTTCATCGATATTCAATTTAACGATTTTAACTTTGTCGCCCATTTCATTTGAAATTTCTTCCAAGCTGGGTGCAATCATCTTGCATGGACCACACCATTCTGCCCAAAAATCCACAACAACTGGTGTCGTTGATTCTAATACTTCTGACTGAAAATTGTCATTCGTCACTGTTACGGTAGCCATTTGGCGCTCCTTTAAACTGATTTCGTGGTCTATATGTGATCTATTATAGTTCGTGTTTCAAGTGGCTCACATTATTTTGAACTTAATTCTTGCATTGCCGCATCAAGCATATCGGCCGGAACCTCAATGATCTTGGGCGTTCGTGTATATAGCAATCCTGCTTCAATTTTTTTATTTAGATATAATGGCTGAAGAACCGCTCTATAAATTGCCAATTGCGCAATGTAAGACGGCGATATATCTGATATTCCTGACGGCGATATATAATTGGTTTTATAATCAACGATTAAAAGTCGATCATCCTGGACGACGAGCCGGTCAATGCGTCCTGAAACAATTCGTTCTTCATCCTTGATCATCAAGCTTCCCATAATTGAAAACTCAACAGCACTATCTGATGAAAAAATGGGGGCAAATTTAGCATCTGTCATAACGTTTATGACACTTTGGATCATATCATTGCGTGCGTCGCTTGAACTCTTTGGCAATCGGTTTTTAAGATAATTATCGGCGTTTTCATGCCATGTCTCTGACGGTAAGTTCGGTAGCACTTGTAACAATCTATGAACTGATTTGCCGTAATCTATCGCATCGATATTTCCATTACTGCTTTTTGCAAAAGGAGATGTGATATGGTTTGCACTTTCATCACCATTGATCAAAACCGATGCACCTGATGGAACCAATGGTCTGGGTAGATCCGTCACCTCTTCAATGGGGTGATTTAAACTATCAGGACGTAATTTTGGCACTTTATCTTTCGTTTCTACAGGCTCAATTGATGTGTTGTTACCTGACAATTTATCACGAGTAAAACGCTGTATATCCCATGATAAATCGCCTATATCATAAGTAATATCCTGTTTCATTTCGGGTTCGGCACGATTGAACCCACCTTCAACCAACATGTGCCATGTGGGCTTTGAAGGTTCACGCGTTCCTCTATAACCACAGATCACCAATCGATCAGCCGCACGGGTTAAACCCACATATAAAAGGCGGCGATATTCTTCTTCTGCCATATATTCTGCGTTTTGTTTGATTTCTTCGGTTTTTGAATTTTCAATCTCCGAACTCGGTACCCATAGCGGACATTTGGGAATATCAGCCTGGTGTTCTGGCGGCTCTAATAGCAGGATCGACGACATATGCGATGAATGAAAAGCTGCACTTCCAGGATCAACTAAAAACACGATGGGTGCTTCCAAACCTTTAGACGCATGAACTGTCATGATACGCACCGCATCAAGATTTTGTTCTTGTTCTCGTTTGATCTCGGGTGCCGTGTTTTCAAGTTGATCGAGGAATATTTGCAAACTTGAAATACCATTTTGATCGTGATCAAGCGCCAACGCTAAATATTCGTCCAGCACATCAATAACTTCATGGCCCAATCTTAGACGGAACACATCACGCATGCCCATAACTTCTAATATTTGGCTATAAAACCCATGTACTGAGGTTTTTCGCGATAAAAGTTGTAGTTCCAATATGCGGTTGTGAATATCTGCCCAGACAGAACTTACCTCTACTTGGCTTTGCAATTGAGACCAAACTGAAATCTCCTTTCCACGACCCGCACAAAGATCAAACAATTGCTCCTCGGTTACATTAAAAAATGCACTTTTGAGCAGAGAAGCCAGCGATAAATCATCTTCCAGCAATAATGAGACATGGCCCAAAGCCATGAGATCTTGCACAGCAATATGATCGGTGAGTTTTAACCGATCCGCACCAGCGACTGCGATGTCGGTTGTAGATTTTAAAGTGCGCATCAATGTGGGGACAAATGCATCGCGTTTGCGCACCAAAATCAAAATATCGCCAGCTCGGATTTTCCTAAACGCTTTCGTCTTTTGATCTAAAATATCTTCTTTACCAATCCAACTATCCAGAACGGATGTGATTTGCTGGGATAAGATATTAATCGGATCGCGCTCAGCAACAGCATCAAAGGGCTCGAGCCAACTTTCCATCTCTTGGCTTGGCTCCTTGGCCAACATTGGCCACAGCTCAACCTGACCTGGTGCATTTTGACGAACTGTCTCATGCAACACATTATCATCGGAGTAAGTTAAGCCACGTTTTGCATCAAAATCTGCAAAAACGAGATCAACAAGCTCCAATACTTCAGATGTGGATCTGAATGAAACGCGCAAGGAAATGGATTCAAATGCTTTATCTGCATTTTTTGCGCGCTTTTGGGTTTGCCGACGTTCTTGATCAAAACGCTCAGGTCGAGCACCTTGAAACGAATAGATGGATTGTTTTTCATCACCCACTGCAAACATTGAACGATTGAGTTCGCGGGCAGATTTCCCTGTATAAAATTCGTCGGCTAATGACTGGATCACGCTCCATTGCACCGGACTTGTATCTTGGGCTTCATCAACCAATATATGATCAATCCCACGATCTAACTTATAATGCACCCAAGGACCCGCACCACTTTTTGACAAAAGCTGTTCGGTTTTCACAATCAAATCTTCATAATCAAGCATAGCCTTGCGGCGCTTTAAACCTTCATAGGTTTGAATATATTGCTCGGCTAAAACCAGCGCCTGCTCTGTGATATGAAGACACTGCCTGCGTTTAAGATAGTCAATCTGAACGCTTATATGATCATTCAATGCTTCTAAGCGTTCCGCCATATCAGGAAGCATTAACGCTATATCTTTTGAAACTGCGTTTTTTAAACTTTTTGGCTTGCCAACTTGGGTTAAAAACCCGTCACATAAAACCTCAAATTTCCGCTGATTGGTTGCAGCTTTTTTGCAATCCATCAATGTGTTCGCAAAGTCCTTTGGCGACTTATTCTTTCCATCTAATGCAGCGCTATAGTAAGCTTCAATCTGTTCACCAGGCATGGATGGCAATGGCCAAAAATCACCATATGGATCTGGATCATTGACGTTTATGTCAAGCCGCTCGGCTATCTCAGATCTTAGATCATGTTTAGCAGCTGAATATGAGATAAAATCAGATAATGAATGGCGCATAGATATGAACTTACGAATTAAGTCATCCAGCGCGGTTTCACCGCCTTGTTCGAGCACGCAATCTAAAGCATTGGCAATCGTATTAACCAGCGGTTTTACTGGCTTATTTGTGGCCTTATTGAGCAATCGACTGCGGGCTTCTTCTTGAAGCTCTTCTGCCGCCGCATCATCTAAAACTTGAAAATGGCCCGCGACGTTTGCTTCGAGCGGAAAGCGATGCAGTAATGATTCACAAAACGCATGAATGGTTTGTATTTTTAAACCACCAGGGGTTTCCAACGCTGATGCAAATAATGTTCGCGCAAAGGCAATTTTCCCAGAATTAGCCGGCAAATCTTCTGTTTTTGACAATTCATCATAAAGCGCCGTATCGGTCAACTGTGACCACTTTGCGAGAATGTCAAAAATACGCAGCGACATCTCTGCAGCCGCAGCCTTAGTATAAGTTAAACATAATATCGCAGATGGTGGCGTGCCATTTAATAGCAACCGCACAACGCGTTGGGACAACACATGGGTTTTACCTGATCCAGCATTGGCTGACACCCATGCGGAGATACCAGGCGTTGCCGCGCGCATTTGCCTGCTTGTTGTTTCGCCAATTAATTTAATAGCTTGGGATTGCTCAGCCATGCTCACCATCATCGCCTGTTGCGTCAACGACAGACCATTCTGATACGCGCGCTAAATGATTATAATCTCCGGTGTAATCACGATCCATTTTTGGAATGGTACGTGATTTAAAACCAATTTTGTTGTGATAAAGCTCCTGTAGTAATTGCGATAACTCATCAGCTGCTTTTTGCCCTAATTGCTCAGCAGAAAACGGTTCCGGTTCTTTACGTGTTGGCTTTGCTTCGACCTGATCAACAATTAACTGATCAGCCGGTTTTAATCGAACATATTTCAAGCTGCGAACGGAGTTCGTTTCGATATTTTTAAAACCAGATCGCATCACTGCAAAAGCTTCAAGTGGTAGCTGTGGATCTAATAAACTGCGCGCCTCTTTTGCCGATGGGCTTATCCCAGTTTTAAAGTCGATAATATCCACCGATCCATCATCTAATACATCAATACGATCAGCGCGGCCTGTTATGAAAAATTCTATATCGCCGGGTAATCGGCACTTTGCCGAAGCTTCGATTATCCTGAAGCGGACATTTTCTCCGTGATGTATTTCCCACGTAACAAATTGTTTGATCAGCCGTGAAAAACGATCTTTCCACAAAATAGCTACCTCGTTTGGCAAGCCACTATTTGCAAAATTTCGCTCCAAAATTTCTGCTAATAAAAGCTCTAACTCATCTTGTTTTTGATCAGATAAAAGCTGAGAGAATTCTTCAAGAACAGCATGAAATATTGTGCCACGCAGACGCAGATCGACCTCATTTGAAAAACTTTCAAAAGGCTGCAAGTACAGTATTCGCTTTGCATAAACTGCGTAAGGATCACGCCGAAGCGTTGATACTTCACTAAATGAATAGCTTTTGGGTTGTGCATCCGGTGCAGGTTTTGGGTTTGGACGTTTGGCAATCTGACCAGATAGACCATCTGTTTGCGTGTTTGAAAACGCAATTAGATCATCTCCGCGTGACTGAATGGCGCTTACAGTGTCCGCACTTAACACAGCGCACAATCTTTGCACCCAGCGGGATGCAACTGTTGGCGCACCATTTGATTTTTTCGATCGACTAAGAACAACATTTTGCGCACCCATCCCCATTTGGAAATCATGCGCGGCCAGACCAATGCGCCTTTCAGGTGGCTCAAGACCAATCTCCGATTTCATCGACCGTGATAAAAATGGATCATTGGACGATGTGCTTGGCCAAATACCTTCGTTTAAACCAGCAAGAATAATCGTATCAATGTTTTGCAATCTTGCTTCCAACGCGCCCCATATCATAACTTGAGGGTGGCTACCGGTTTTGGGTTTGACAACTTGCCCACTTAAAAGCGGCTCAAGCATTTGCAACCATTCTCGCCCTGTCACATGCATGTCTGCCGGGCACGACACAATTTCTTCCAACAAAGACACGAGCTTTTGGCCAGCTTCACTGTCCCAAACCAAATAGTTCTCATCAGCGGATAATGTTATTGCTTCAAGTAAAGAAATTGTTTTTTCAGTCCACTGCGCAACTGATAATAGTGTATCAGAATCAATATTTTGATCTCTTGAAAGTGTATAAAACACACGAAATGCATTATTTAGTTTGTCGGCAAATAAAATAGCAACTTGAATGTCATCGATTGTTATATTTTGACACCATAAAGGAATATGAGTTTGTTGATCGAGCTGCTCTAAATAAGCATTCAATGCTTGGGATAATAGGTGCGGACGATAAGTTTGCGACGCACCACGCAATATTGTGCGCTCAATGACGGATATTGCCTTATCGCGCAAAATATCCTCGGTACCAAAACAGGCATTGGGATGTTTTAAAAAGGACGCTAAAACCGCATGATCGGGTATGCCCAGTGATGCATCTAAGGTAAGCATCAGCAACGTTCCAATCTGCGACTGTGAAAGCGATACACCGCCTGAATCATCAGCCTTGATACCGAATTTTTGTAATTCGATTGACACTTTAAGCGCCAAGTTTCTATCAGGCGTTACCAATGCAACGTTACGCTTGTGAGTTTGGGTTGATCCTTCAAGCGACAACCGCATTGCTACTGCTATTGCTGCGGCCTCTTCTCGATCATTTGCTGCCTCTAATAGGCTCACATTTTTAAAGGCGACAATTTCTTTCTCGTGATTTATTTGCGCTGTATCTGCCCAAATCGTTGTCATCGCCGAAGGTAGCATAGCTTTGGTGATAATTTTGCCACGCTGTTGGCGCTCAGTGTTTTCCACGCCCAGTTTTGGTATTTGATAAATATCGCGCGCGCGAAGTCCAATGCGAAACAACAGCCTTGCCAAACCAAATTGCGGATGGCCTTGCGTTACAACAGCAGTTAACTGCTCGGAAGGTGCAAACGTCTTTTGATCATCTGCATAGTGATAAATATACGACCAGTCTTCCGGACGCATATCCTGATCTAATCCAGGCAACACAACAGCACCTTGCTCTAGCTTCGAGACGGCCTTAATAAGACGGGCAGTTGCAGGCAAAGAACCGGTTGATCCAGCAACAATAACGGGTCCATCATGGCCATTTGTAATTAAATCCTGTGTCTGGCGATCGAGCAGATTGACCTGATGTAAGGCATTGCTTTGCCGTCTAAGTTCTTTTAATCGATCTGGCCAATATTGGCGAACGATCTTTAAAAACTCTAACGTTAATTGCCACCATTCAGCATGTTCTTGGATATTTATATAGTCAATTCTTCTAAGATCGATCTCCTCGCTTTCAGAAGCTTCCAGAAGCGACAATAACTCGGCTGCCAACCACAAGGCATCCGATGGGTTAGCAGGTGCGACCAATGGTACTGACTGCAATTGTTCACTAAATGCCTTGGGTAAAGCCTTTTTCCAAGCCAGTATTAGATCACCTAATATCAGCATTGCCTGCACTTGTGAGATGGGTTCATCCTGGGATAAATCAGCTGAGGCTGCATTTTCAAAAAAGCCTAGATCATCATCAACTTCACCGAGCGCTCGAATATCTGGTAGAATAACCGACAGATGGCCAATTTGATCCGCAAATTCAGATCTTAATGCACGTGCGGCTCTTCGCGTTGGCACATAAATCCGACAGCGAGCTAATTTATGAGGCTGGTCTGGATCATACTTGAAACTGGCCAGCAATTGCCCACACATTAGGCTTTGAGCAAACGTTTCAAGAAATGGCACACCGGGTGTAATGGTGAACAGGTTGGGAGTTTCCCTTGGAGGATTGGTGTTAATATCAACCACTCGCAAGTGCTTTCACTGATTTTTCAGCATCGCTGATCGCATCCATCGTACCAACTGTGATCCAATGGCCGTGCATGACATGACCAAACAACCGCTGCTTTTCAATCGCTTCATCGAAACATTGATTAATTGAAAATTTACGTTCAGAAATTTTGTTAAAAATTGCTGGATTAATAATTGCCACACCAGCATAAATCACAGATTCCGGTGTTGTCCCTCGAAATCTGGATAATCGCCCCTTCTCATCCACGTTAAAATCACCTCTCCCATGATGACCTGTGGTTCTCGAGATTGGGACAATCATCAACAGAATATCCATTTCCTCGGCATCAAACTGCTCGACCAGCTGTTCGATATTCTTTTTATGCTGATCATCATCTACCCAAAATGTATCAGCATTCAACAGCAAAAATGGTGCTTGATCACGTTGATCAATCTGACCAAGAGCGTTTACAATACCCCCACCAGAATCCAGCAATTCATCGCGTTCATCAGATATGCTGATGTTGAACGATTGTTTGGCGCCTGCCACATATTCGATAATTTGATCCGGCAAATAATGAACATTAACGACCACTTGTTCAAACCCGGCGTCTTCGAGACTATCAAAACAATATTGTAGGAGAGGCTTACCGCCAACGGATACCAAAGGTTTTGGTATTCTTTCCGTCAAAGGGCGCATACGTGTGCCAAGACCTGCTGCCAAAATAATTGCCGTTTTCAAATTGGTTAAACCCGCTGATTCGTTACCATTCCTATGATTATAGAACCTGGTACTTCGCTAGCCAATCACGCAATGGATTTAGAACCGGATATTTGCAAAGTCGCCGTAAATACGTCTCGATACGAGGAATATGCTGTAAATAATGCGCTTTACCATCACGTTCCTTTAACCGAACAAATATACCGATCACCTTGGAAGCACGTTGTGCAGCTATGATGGCATAGGCTTCATTGAATGCTTCGACATCGAAATTCTTATCGTTCTGCAGCCGAATTGATCTATATATTTTAAGGATTTCTTTCTCTAATTCATCGGAGACCAAAACACGGGCATCCTGAGCGAGCGAAGCTAAATCATATGCTGATGGACCAATGAGTGCGTCTTGAAAATCAATCAGGCCAACGCGTTTGATGCCCTCATTATGAGGCTGCCAAATAATATTGGGTGAATGGAAATCTCGCAGAACTAATGATGTCTCAGCTTTTCGTAATCTTAAAAATAACGCCTGCCAAATCGAAATAAACTCGTTTTTCACGCCCCTATCAGTGGGATGACCACTTTTATAGGGCAGATACCAATCCGGCAGTAGCTCGATCTCCATCTGCATAATGTCTTCATCATAGCTGGAGAGCGAATGGCCGTATCCTCCATCGATTTCCAGATTACCAGGCAGGGGCTGATTATGCAGAAAAGCCAACATTTCTGCAGAAGCGATATATCGTTCCGGTATCGGAATATTCTGATCATTTATAGGCTTTTCAACACCTAAATCTTCAACAATTAAAATACCATCATCGATACAGGCATGAAGTATTTCCGGGCTGGTTAACCCATATCCTTTAAGCAGGTCTGCAATAGCGACAAAAGGAATAATGTCTTCTGCTAGATGTGCAATTTCTGAATAAGTTTTTCCGTCTTTGACAATAGGCCCATCAGATTGTCTTGGCGAATTCATCAAAATCATCTGATCAGAACATGCACTTTGCAAACGCTCGTATGTCCTTGTTGATGCATCACCAAGAAGAAAATAGCGATCAGCGTTTTTAAACCCCTCGTCCTTGACGAACTTGCGGATCGTCAAGGATCGCTTGAGGCGGCTCATAAAGGTAGGAGGGCCAAAAATTTCCAGCGTCCGGATATCATCTAAACCTGATAACTTTATTTCAATGAGATCATTGGGAAGCCCACTATCAGCCATTTCTGGCCATTCAATAAGCCCCACACCTTGATCTAAGATTTCATCTAATCCAAGTTCAAAAATCTCGTCCGGATCGCCAATACGATAAAGATCAAAATGACCGATTGTGAACCGCAGTTCATAGGTCTGCACCAGCGTAAACGTTGGGCTTGGGACCTCAAGATGTTCATCATTCGCTACAGATCTGATAATTGCACGAGCAAGCGTTGTTTTACCTGCACCCAAATCCCCAGAAAGCGTGATACAATCGCCAACAGATATCGCCAAAGCAAGATCCTGGGCGAAGTGTTCTGTCGCACGTTCATTTTCAAGTTCAATTTTTATTCTGTGATCGTTGGTAGTCAAAATGATCCTACCTTAGCCAATTTCGCGGCGCGAAGCCTCTGTTTGGTTTTC
>CAJQOR010000379.1 GCA_905479965.1 uncultured Rhizobiaceae group bacterium
TCCGATGATTGAACAACCTGCCAAAAACAAAGACTACCTCGGAAAACACAGTGTGATTAATTCAGTTGCTATTGTTCTAGTGGCCTTTGCCATTACGTTCCCAAGTTTTGGCAATGCAATGAAACGATTAGGTACGGCGAAAGATTATCTAATCTCATGTGAAGGTGCAGCTAACGAAGAGTTAGAGCCATGCACCAATTATATTGCTGGTCTTTATGAGGGCATAACTCTTGGCTTAAGCATTCACTACACTCGAAGTAGCGATAATACTTACGCCGATTTCTGCCCTAACGAAGAACCAAAAATAATTGAATTACACAATAATCTTATAGACTTTATTATAAAGAACCCAGAGCAATTGATTTATCCTGTTTCAATGGTTGCATTAGGTTCATTCAAAGCGGCGTATCCTTGCAGTGAGAGTTCTAGTGACTGAACTTAAGTTTGCACTCATTGTAAACCTCCTTTTATGAAATTCTTTTTTCAACACCTAATTGGGATTATGCGGAAAAACTACGTTATAGAGTTTAATTATTACCGGGCCCTTGGTGAGGCCTGTGTAAGATAAATAAATAAATCATTGGGGCCGTCTTCCAAAGTTGCATGCAAGTTTGGTTTAACCCACTGACCTTCTCAAGCCTAAGTCTAAAGAATTCATCTTTGCGTCGTGACACAATCTCTGGAAAAGTAAACTCCACAGCATCAAGCAACCACCCTTGGGGGGTACTTTTCCGCAATTCTGTATATCTCGTTTCAGACGCGTATGTGAGTCCGTAATTGAACAAAGGCATATCGGTATCCACCTAGCATGTGCTAAATATTTACCGGACTACGGAGATGTCTCCAATGGGCTCGAAGCAGCCATTCCCCTTTCCATTTATGAGGTTAGATTTCATTTGTCTATGACTGAAACGGGCCAAAAGTAGAACATTTTTTGATTCAAACTCATGTCTTCTTTTGCCTCGATAGGAGATGATGGCATTACCGTTGTTAAAAAATGTAGTTTTCCGCATCAAACTAAGCACGCTAACAGCGAAAGCGAACAAAGTATGTCCGTTTAAAGTTATCTTCTCCTAATCAATGAAGACAATTTAGTTTCCGATTTCTCACCCAAAAGACATAGCCGCTAACCTCTTCCTCGATTAATCGTCATACAGAGCAAAATCACCGGGAACAGCCCAAAGCATGCAATCGTCAATGAAGGAATGGAGGCGTCGGTTAGTCGTTCATCAGAAGCTAACCGATAGGCCTGAACCGCAAGCGTATCAAAATTAAATGGTCGCATGATTAAGGTCGCTGGAAGCTCTTTCATCACATCGACAAACACAATCAGCAGTGCAGTTAACAAGCTGGGGCGCAACAATGGAAGATGGATTTGGAAAAAGATACTGCTGGTGGTCTTACCTAATGTGCGGGCGACATTATCAATGTTGATTTTAATTGATGAGATACCTGTATCAAATGCATTTAGAGCTGCAGCCATATACCTCACCATATAGGCAATGATTAAAAGGCTGATGGAACCGGTAAACAAGAGTCCAGTTGAAAACCCAAGATGTTGCCGCGCCCATGCGTCGATCACATTATCCAAATTAGCAAATGGTACAATTAAGCCAATGGCGATCACACCACCCGGCACAGCATAACCGATACCAGCTATAACGGTTGCAAATCTTGATGCACGACTTGGGGCTATACGCGCACAAAAGCCGATGATCGTCGCAGCTATGACGGTCACGACCGCTGCGATTGATGCTAAGATAATGCTGTTTTCCATGAACCCAATATATCGGGAACTTAATAGCGATTGACCTGAATCCAGCGCCATATTGAACAAGACAATAATTGGGATAACAAAGCCAATAAGAACGGGTAAAAAGCACACGAATGTGGCGGCAAATGCAGATAAACCAGTCAGTTGAACGCGTCTTGCTAGCTCGACTTTTTTCCCCGCAGGATGGCGTTTTGCAGCGCCTCTTTGAATGCGCTCGAGACTGGCAAATAAAAGTGCAACCATCAACAAACACAAAGCCAATTGTGCTGCTGCTGCGCGATCACCCATTGCAAACCATGACCTATAAATCCCTGTCGCAAAAGTTGGAACACTAAAATGCGCAACAGTTCCAAAGTCCGCAATCGTTTCCATTAATGCCAGAATAACCCCACCTGCTATGGCAGGTCTCGCCATGGGCATGGAAACGCTTAAAAACGCGCGAAATGGTGTTGAACCCAAAGTTCGCGCGGCATTATATGCCGTTGATGATTGCCTTATAAACGATGCACGTGCCAACAAATATACATAGGGATAAAGTACGAAAATCAGCATTGCAGCGGCACCACCAAGCGAACGAATTTCAGGGAACCAGTAATCGCGCGGACCCCAGCCCGTCATATTCCGCAATGCTGTTTGAACGGCACCGGGGTGATCAAGTAAATCAGTATAGGCATATGCAAGCACAAAAGCTGGAAACGCTAGTGGCAATGCTAAAGCAACTTCCAATATGCGCCGACCAGGGAACTTGTATGCTGCGGTGAGCCAGGCTGTCGACGTGCCTATTACGGCGGTCCCTACCCCGACATAAACAACCAATTGGATCGTATTCCAGATATAACCGGGCAGCACCGTTGAAAATAAACTGCGCCAAGTATCTAACGTTCCGCTAAACGCAGCAATCACCGCAGCGACCATAGGCAATAAACAGATTGCCGAGACGACCCATGCAGCAAATTTTAAACGACGATACTTCAACAATAGCCCCAAAACACGATGAGAAAGGTGATTTTATAATTCTTGACTATTCTAAGAAGGTATTTGGGTCAACAGTGAGCATTGCTTAGCCATGATCTTATTGACGAAACATCACTTAAGACCTAAAAGAAAACAAAATCTTGAAGGAACATACCATGGATATTCGCGCAGTTACCGAAACCTATTCTGTGTCAGAACAAATCACTGTCGAAGACATCGCAGAGATCAAAAATCAAGGTTTTAAATCTATCGTTTGCCATCGTCCTGATGATGAGCAGCCAGGTCAACCTGCATTTGGCGATATTGCAGCTGCTGCAGAAGCTGTTGGCCTTACAATTCGCCATATTCCAGTCACGAGCGCTGGCCTAACCATGGAAGCCGTCAATGACATGGTGGACGCAGTTGAAGAATTGGATAGACCAATGCTGGGCTACTGTCGTTCTGGCGCCCGTTCGACGGTTATTTTCAAAAACGCAGAAGCAAAAATGTCGTAATTAAGACCAGTTTTTTGAAATCGATTTTTTTATGTTACGAATGCGCGCCTTAACAGCCGGCGGCTCAGTTTCTTCTGCCGCGTTGAACACGACCAATAGCCCATCACGATATTCGTCATATGTCATCGCGATCTCATAAAGCCCATGATAAGCCCACGCTCGCACAAACTTGTTGTCGTGTTCAGTATTTTGGCGGATAAACGCCATCATTTGATGCTTGCAGGAATTGGGCACCGTTATGAACGGTAAGATCTGCAAAATATGTAAAGTGCTCTGCCATGCCAGCTCCAAGCCACTTAAAGAACAGAACAAATTGATCTGCTCTTCGTTTAATGCATGACCGTTCTCCAAAGCATGTTTAATCAACCATGTGGCACCATCGGAACAATCGATAAATGTAGCCATCTTTAGCAGGTTTGCGATAAAATCATCTTCGCCAGAATATCTTTCATAAAGACCTGAGATATCCTGTTTGGATTTTCCGTCCCATTTTTGAATGTCGGAGTAAAGGCTCATTCAGCTATCAAATCAATAATCTCGCGCGATTGTAAATACCTTCCCATCACTGGTACCAACGGTGAAAGATAGATCTTCACCACCGCCACGTGATGCGATGGCCTTATTGATAGGCGAAGGTAGGCTCACACGATCCAATTCAAGTAGCTTGCCCGCTCGAAAACCAATCATACGAAGGGTTTTTCGGTCATTTGATGGTAAGGCAACATCAACAAATCCATTTCCATCGACATCGGCAATAGCGGATAGGCGCATTTCACGCGAACCAATTACATGATTTGAAAAGCCCGAAATTTTGTCGATCTCTTCGAAAGAGCCATTATCATACTTATAGAAATGCAAATCCCCACCGATATGCGGTGTGCGCACAAATGCGACTTGCAAACCATCTTCGCCCGTAAAATTTGCGATCCCAGCAATATTGAGCCAACGATTGGCACGACCATGATAGCCTGATGTTGCGCGTTCCACCACAGCACCATTTTCAAGAC